>NZ_DDOP01000090.1:0-40289 GCF_002341725.1 Bradyrhizobium sp. UBA2491 | reverse complement strand
CCGGCGCGCTGCTGTCGCTGATGCCGATCCTGTTCGTGCACGACATCACGGTGGTCGCGCTCTGCCTGTCGGCCGGCTTCTTTTGTGCCGAGCTCGTGATCGGCCCGATGTGGTCGATCCCGATGGATATCGCGCCGAAATATTCCGGCACCGCGGCCGGCCTCATGAACACCGGCTCGGCCTTCGCGGCGATCGTCTCGCCGCTGGTCGCCGGCTTCGTCATCGACGCCACCGGCAACTGGTACCTGCCGTTCCTGATGTCGATGGGCCTGCTGCTGCTCGGTGGTTTCTCGGCGTTTCTGATGCACCCCGAGCGGCCGTTCGAGGAGGTGAGCGGCGGGGTGGCGTCCGGCAAGGTGGTGGCCGCCGAATGAGGGGCGTGGACCCGGCGGGAGCGCTGTCAGATATGCATGACGGCTCCCCACCGGGCCTAGGACAAAGCCTGAGAATAGTGATATGCGAGCGGCTTACCAAGACCAAGGCAAGACCGGGAAAGACGCTCATGACCGTGCACACTGGAAGGCATTTTCTGCAGATTCCGGGACCGACCAACGTGCCGGACCGGGTGCTGCGGGCGATGGACATGCCGACCATGGATCATCGCGGTGCCGAATTTGCCGAGATCGGCTTTGCCGTGATGTCGGCGATGCAGCGTGTGTTCCGCACCAAGCAGCCCGTGATCATCTACCCCTCGTCGGGGACCGGCGCCTGGGAAGCCGCGATCGTCAACACCCTGCAACCCGGCGACAAGGTGCTGATGTGCGAGACCGGCCAGTTCGCGGTTCTGTGGCACGGCATCGCCGACAAGTTCAAGCTCGACGTCGATTTCATTCCGGGTGACTGGCGCCATGGCGCCGACCTCGAGCAGATCGAGGCACGGCTCGCTGCCGACAAAGCGCACAAGATCAAGGCCGTCTGCATGGTCCATAACGAGACCTCGACCGCCTGCGTGACCTATCCGCTCAACGTGCGCAAGATCCTCGACACCCTGAAGCATCCGGCGCTGCTGATGGTCGACACCATCTCCGGCCTCGGCTCGCTCGAATATGAGCATGACGCCTGGGGCATCGACGTCTCGATCGCGGGCTCGCAGAAGGGATTGATGCTGCCGCCTGGCCTCGGCTTCAACGCCGTGTCGGAGAAGGCGCTGGCCGCGGCCAAGGCCAATCCGGGGATGCGCTCCTACTGGGACTGGCAGGAGGTCATCAACATCAACAAGGCCGGCACCTGGCCGTATACGCCCGCCACCAATCTGCTGTTCGGCCTCAGGGAGGCCGTCAAGATGCTGGAGGAGGAGGGGCTCGAGAACGTGTTCGCGCGCCACAAGCGCCACAGCGAAGCGACGCGTGCCGCGATCAAGGTCTGGGGTCTGGAGACGCAGTGCCAGGAGCAGGGCGCGCATTCGCCGGCGCTGACCGCGGTGCGCCTGCCCGATGGCCACGACGCCGACCATTTCCGCAAGGTCGTGCTGGATCATTTCGACATGTCGCTCGGCACCGGCCTCAACAAGGTCAAGGGCAAGGTGTTCCGGATCGGCCACATCGGCCACTTCAACGATCTGATGCTGATGGGCACGTTGTCGGGCGTCGAGATGGGTCTCGATCTCGCCAAGGTGCCGCATCGCAGCGGCGGCGTGCTGGCGGCGATGGAGGTCCTGAAGGGACGCGACGCCGGACAGGCGTCGAAAGTCGCTTGAGTGGCCTTGGCCTGAAAATCGAATCGTAACGAACAGAAAGAGCGAGACATGAACGCGCCCGTCACGTCGACCGAAGACCTGCTCTACTCCGTCGAGGACGGGATCGCGCGCATCACGTTCAACCGGCCGCAGGCGCGCAACGCGCTGACCTTTGCGATGTACGAGCAGATGGCGTCGATCTGCGAGAGCATCAATCAGGATCACTCCATCAAGGCGTTGATCATGACCGGTGCCGGCGACAAGGCGTTCGCCTCCGGAACCGACATCTCGCAGTTTCGCGCCTTCAAGACCGCGCAGGATGCGCTGGACTATGAAGCGCGGATCGATCGCGTGCTGGGAACGCTCGAACAGTGCCGCGTGCCCGTGATCGCGGCGATCGCCGGCGCCTGCACCGGCGGCGGCGCCGGGATCGCCGCCTGCTGCGACATCCGCATCGGCACCGAGGCGACGCGGATCGGCTTCCCGATCGCGCGCACGCTCGGCAACTGCCTCTCGATGTCCAACATCTCGCGGCTGGTGTCGCTGATCGGTCCGGCGCGCACCAAGGACCTGATCTTCAAGGCGCGCCTGGTCGAGGCACCCGAAGCGCTGTCGCTCGGGCTCCTGAACGAGGTCGTCCCCGACGTCGAGACGTTGCAGCGTCGTGCCAACGAGACCGCAAAGCTGGTCGCCGGCCACGCCCCGATCACGCTGGAGGTGACCAAGGAGGCGGTCCGCCGCATCCGCCGCACGCTGTCGCGCGAGGAAGGCGAGGACCTGATCCTGCGCGCCTATATGAGCGAGGATTTCCGCGAGGGCATGGACGCCTTCCTCAACAAGCGGGCGCCGAACTTCAAGGGCAAGTAGCGGCAGTTTCCGATCTGCTCTTCATCCCCAGCCTCAGCTGTCGTCGCCCGGCTTGACCGGGCGATCCAGTACGCCGCGGCCCATCGGCTCAACAACGACTGTCTCTGGAATACTGGATCGCCCGGTCAAGGCCGGGCGATGACACCGGTTATGTGTTTGGCATCTTGAACGGAGAACCATCCCCGTCGTCGTCTCTGATTTCGCAGGGACGACAATCTTGATGCGGTTGCAGAATCGTAGACGGGCAAAGCCACCTCATTCCAAAGTCATAGGTCGTGCGGCAGTTCGCGGCTTGAACTCACCCTTATTCTCGGCACAATGACCGCACCCGCCACCTCGCAGGTTTGCCAAGCCGAACAAATAGATAGGGAAGAAACACGTGGGACAGATTGTAAAAACCACGGCTGCAATCGCGGCCCTGCTCTTGAGCACGCCGGCGTTTGCCGGTTGGGAGCCGAGCAAGCCGGTCGAAATCGTGGTCGCGGCCGGCGCCGGCGGCGCCTCCGACCAGATGGCGCGCATGATGCAGGCGGCGATCCAGAAGAACAATCTGATGAAGCAGCCGATGGTGGTGTCGCTGAAAGGCGGCGCGTCCGGCGCGGAAGCGCTGATGTACATGAAGTCGAGCGAGGGCGATCCCAACAAGGTGCTGATCGCCTATTCGCTGATCTACATGCTGCCGCTGTCGGCCAAGATTCCCTTCAACTGGCGCGACCTCACGCCGGTGTCGGTGATCGCGCTCGACCAGTTCGTGCTGTGGGACAATGCCAGCGGTCCGAAGACCGTGAAGGAGTTCATCGACGCTGCCAAGGCCGCGAGCGCGCCGTTCAAGATGGGCGGTACCGGCTCCAAGCGCGAAGACCACGTGCTGACCGTGTTCATGGAACAGAAGACCGGCGCGAAATTCTCCTATCTGCCGTACAAGTCCGGCGGCGAGGCCGCGACCCAGCTGGTCGGCGGCCACACCGAATCCAATGTCAATAATCCCAGCGAGAACCTCGAAGTCTGGCGCGCCGGCCAGGTTCGTGCGCTCTGCGTGTTCGACAAGGAGCGCATCTCCTACAAGACCAAGGTCACCGACACGCAATCCTGGAACGACATCCCGACCTGCAAGGAACAGGGGCTGGACGTGCAGTATCTGATGCTGCGCGCGATGTTCCTGCCGGGCAAGGTCACCCAGGAGCAGCAGGCGTTCTATGTCGACCTGTTCCAGAAGGTGACACAGACGCCGGAATACAAGGACTACATGGAGAAGCAGGCGCTGAAGCCGATCTTCCTCACCGGCAAGGACATGATCGAGTTCCTCGAAGATGACGACAAGCAGAACGCCACGTTGATGAAGGAAGCGGGGTTCGTCGCGAAGTAGCGCCCGAGGCTTTGTGCACCGTCCCGCAATGACCGGCCCGATTGCTTTACCTTCGGGCCGGAATCACCTTGCAAGCGGCAGCGCCGCAGTGATTACTGCGCCGCAGTATGGCCGAACGTCCGGCAAGCCCGATCGGGCTGGGTCAACCCCTCCGGCGCCGTTGCGGTACCGCGAGGAGCGATCATGACCAAAGCCGTTCTCGGAATCATCGGCGGGTCCGGCATCTACGACCTGCCGGGCCTGGACAACGTCCGCGAGGAGGCGATCGCGAGCCCCTGGGGCGAACCATCAGCGACGCTGCGGCGTGGCGAGATGGCGGGGCTGCCGATCGTGTTCCTGCCGCGGCATGGCCCCGGCCACGCGCTGTCGCCGTCCGACATCAACTATCGCGCCAATATCGACGTGCTGAAGCGGGCAGGGGTTACCGACCTGGTCGCGCTGTCCGCCTGCGGCTCGTTCAAGGAAGACCTGCCGCCGGGCACCTTCGTGCTGGTCGATCAGTTCGTCGATCGCACCTACAAGCGCGAGAGCTCGTTCTTCGGCAAGGGCTGCGTCGCGCATGTCTCGATGGCGCATCCGGTGTCGCCGTTGCTCACGAAGCATCTCGCCGCCGCGGCCGAAGCCGAAGCCATCGCGTTCGCGCAGGGCGGCACTTATCTTTGCATGGAAGGGCCGCAATTCTCCTCGCTCGCCGAAAGCCTGACCTACAAGTCGCAGGGCTATTCGGTGATCGGCATGACCAATATGCCGGAAGCCAAGCTCGCCCGCGAGGCCGAGATCTGCTACGCCAGCGTCGCCATGGTCACCGATTTCGACTGCTGGCATCCGGCCCATGATGCGGTCACGGTGCAGGATATCATCCGCGTGCTGAATTCGAATGCCGAGAAGGCAAAGGCGCTGGTCGCGCGCCTGGCGCGGGATTTCCCGCGCGAGCACGAGCCGTGTCCGATCGGTTCGGATCGCGCGCTCGATACCGCGCTGATCACGGCCCCAGCGGCACGCGATCCGCAGTTGCTCGCCAAGCTCGATGCAGTCGCCGCACGGGTATTACGCACATGAAAGTGGACGGACGCCATTTTCGCAGCATCTGGCTCGAGCCCGACGGCTGGTCGGTCGGCGCGATCGATCAGCGCCGGCTGCCGCATGAGTTCGTCGTCGCCAGGATCGCCACCGCTGATGAGGCCGGTGAGGCGATCAGCTCGATGCTGGTCCGCGGCGCACCGCTGATCGGCGCCACCGCCGCCTACGGCATGGCGCTCGCGATGCGGTCAGATGCCTCCGACGCAGCGCTCGATCGCGCCGGCAGGATGCTGGCCGCGACCCGGCCGACCGCGATCAATCTGAGATGGGCCGTGGACGAGATGCAGCGCGCACTCGCGCCGCTCGCCGCGTCAGCCCGCACGGAGGCGGCCTATGCCCGGGCCCGCGAGATCGCCGATGAGGATGTCGAGATCAACCGCGAGATCGGCCGCCACGGTCTCGGCCTGATCGAGGCGATCGCCGCGACCAAGAAACCGGGTGAGCCGGTCACTGTGCTCACGCATTGCAATGCCGGCTGGCTTGCAACCGTCGATTGGGGGACGGCGACATCGCCGATCTACCAGGCCCATGACCGCGGCATTGCGGTCCATGTCTGGGTCGACGAGACCCGGCCGCGCAATCAGGGCGCCTCGCTGACAGCCTGGGAACTCGGACACCACGGCGTGCCGCACACTGTGATCCCGGATAACACCGGCGGCCACCTGATGCAGCATCGCATGGTGGATCTGGCGATCGTCGGCACCGATCGCGTCGCCGCCAATGGCGACGTCTGCAACAAGATCGGGACCTATCTGAAGGCACTCGCAGCGCACGACAACGGCGTGCCGTTCTATGTTGCGCTGCCGTCGCCGACCATCGATTTTCGCATCGATGACGGCATCAGGCAGATTCCGATCGAGCAGCGCGCGGCCCGCGAAGTGACGCATCTTACCGGACGGACGGCGGATGGACGAATCGAGACCATACGTGTGGTTCCGGACGGCTCGTCGGTCGCCAATTTCGGCTTCGATGTCACACCGGCGCGGCTGGTGACGGGATTGATCACCGAGCGCGGCGTGCTCGCTGCGGATCGTGCTGCACTTGCGAGCGCGTTTCCCGAGCGCGCGGATGTTAGCTGAAGGCCGCATTGACGGTGCTTGCGTCAGCGGGCTATCCCCATCGTTGCCTTCGCAACCCTGACCGTCCCATCGATGTCCAACACCGATCTTGAAATCGTCGTCGACGATCCGACCGCGCCCGCAGACGACTCGCCTGCGGTCGTCAGCACCGGCGCCGTCGACGTCGTCACCTCGCTGCTCCTGCTGGCGCTCGCATTGGTGCTCGGCTGGGACAATTGGCGCACCGGCGCATCGTGGGATTCGACCGGGCCGCAGCCGGGCTATTTTCCGTTCTATCTTTCGGTGATCCTCGGCGCCGCCAGCCTCTATGGCCTGGGCGCCGCCTTCGTCTCGCGCCGCGAGGCCGCGCAGACCTTCGTCACCCGCGCGCAACTTCGCCGGGTGATGGCGGTGTTCGTGCCGACCTTCCTGTTCTGCCTCGCCACGCAATATCTCGGGCTCTATGTCGCGAGCTTCCTCTTGATCGCCGGCTTCATGCGCATCGTCGGCAGGATCGCGCTGTGGAAGTCGCTGCTTACCGCCTTCATCTTCACCGCCGTGATGTTCGTGACCTTCGACATCGCATTCGACGTCATCATGCCGAAGGGGCCGCTCGAAGCGGCCTTCGGCTACTGAGCGACCGACAGGATCTCGCGACATGGAAGCCTTCGGTCTCCTGCTGCACGGCTTTGCCGTCCTGCTGACCTGGAAGACGATGCTGCTGATGATGGTGGGCCTCGTGCTCGGCATCTTCGTCGGCGTGCTGCCCGGGCTCGGTGGTCCCAACGGCGTCGCGATTCTGCTGCCCTTGACGTTCACGATGGACCCGACATCGGCCATCGTGATGCTGTCCTGCATCTACTGGGGCGCGCTGTTCGGCGGCGCCATCACCTCGATCCTGTTCAACATCCCCGGTGAGGCCTGGTCGGTCGCGACCACGTTCGACGGCTATCCGATGGCGCAGCAGGGCAAGGCGGCGGAAGCGCTCACCGCGGCGTTCACCTCGTCGTTCATCGGCTCGCTGGTCGCGGTGCTGTTGATCACCTTCCTGGCGCCGATGATCTCGTCGTTCGCGCTGAAGTTCGGCCCGCCGGAATTCTTCGCCGTCTACCTCCTGACGTTCTGCTCTTTCGTCGGGCTCGGCCGCGAAGCCAAGCACAAGACGGTCATCTCGATGTCGCTCGGGCTTTTGCTCGCCGGCGTCGGCATGGATACGGTGTCCGGACAGCTGCGCATGACCTTCGGCTCCGCGGAACTGTTGCGCGGCATCAACTTCCTCGTCGCCGTGATCGGCCTGTTCGGCATCAGCGAGATCCTGCTCACGATGGAGGAGCGCTTGGCGCTGCGCGGGCACGCCGCCGGCATCTCCCTGCGGGTCGTGCTTTCGGTATGGAAGGACCTGCCGAAATACTGGGTGACCCTGTTGCGCTCGTCGGTGATCGGCTGCTGGCTCGGCATCACGCCGGGCGGTGCGATCGCCGCCTCCTTCATGGGCTACAACCTCGCCAAGCGCTTCTCCAAGGATCAGGAGAGCTTTGGCAAGGGCCGCATCGAGGGCGTGTTCGCGCCGGAGACCGCGGCCCATGCCTCGGGCACCTCGGCGCTGCTGCCGATGCTCGCGCTTGGCATCCCCGGCTCGGGGACTGCGGCGATCCTGCTCGGCGGGCTGATGGTGTGGGGCCTCAACCCCGGGCCGCTGCTGTTCGTCGAGCACAAGGATTTCGTCTGGGGCCTGATCGCCTCGATGTATCTCGGCAATGTCGTCGGCCTCGTGCTGGTGCTGACCACCGTGCCGATCTTCGCCTCGATCCTGCGGGTGCCGTTCGCGGCCGTCGCGCCGATGATCGTGGTGTCCTGCGCGATCGGCGCCTATGCGATCCAGAATGCGATGTTCGACATCTGGTTGATGCTGGGCTTCGGCGTCGTCGGTTACGTCTTCAAGAAGATTGGCATCCCGCTCGCGCCATTCACGCTGGCGCTGGTGCTCGGCAGCCGCGCCGAGGATGCGTTCCGGCTCTCGATGATCGGGTCCGGCGGCGACATGAAGGTGTTCTGGTCGAACGGCCTCGTCGGCACCATCACGACGCTGGCGATCGTGCTGCTGTTCTGGCCGGTGATCGACAAGGCGATCACAGGCCTCGGACGCATGGTGCGGCCGGCGCGGGCGTAGCCGCGGTTTGGGCTCGGACGAGTCTCGAATCGATGGACTGGTGGTTTGGTACCGTCAAACCACCTTGCGCTGCCGAAGCTCGGCGATCTCGTCCGTGCCGAAGCCGAACTCGGTCAGAACCTCCTCGGTCTGCTCGCCGAATTCCGGCGGCCGCGCCGCCATCTTGCTTGGCGTCCGCGAGAGCGTCACCGGCTGGCTGACCAGCTGGATATGCCGGTTCTCGTCATTGGGCACGTGCTGGGCCATGCCGAGATGCTTGACCTGGGCATCCTCGAACATCTGGTCGATCGCGTAGATCGGTCCGCACGGCACGCCGGCGGCGTTCAATTCCTGCACCCAGGTCTCGGTCGATTTCTTCTCGGTCAGCGCGTTGATCCGCGCATTCAGCGCGTCGCGGTTCTTCGAGCGCGCCGGCGCCGTGGCGTAGTCGGGATCGGTGATCAGGTCGGGCGCGCCGATCGCCTGGGCACAGCGCTCCCAGATCCGGCCGCCTGTGGTGGCGATGTTGATGTAGCCGTCGGAGGTCTTGAACACGCCGGTCGGGATCGAGGTCGGGTGGTTGTTGCCAGCCTGCTTGGCGACTTCCTTCTCCATCAGCCAGCGCGCCGCCTGGAAATCCAGCATGAAGATCTGCGCCTGTAGCAGCGAGGTCTGCACCCACTGGCCCTGGCCTGAGACGTCGCGCTCGAGCAGCGCGGTGAGGATGCCGATCGCGCAGAACAGGCCCGCAGTCAGGTCGGCCACGGGGATGCCGACCCGCATCGGTCCTTCGCCGGGGGCGCCGGTCACCGACATCAGGCCGCCCATGCCTTGGGCGATCTGATCGAAGCCTGGGCGCTTGTGATAGGGGCCGTCCTGGCCGAACCCGGAGATGCTGCCATAGACGATCTTCGGATTGATTGCGCGGATGCTCTCATAGTCGATGCCGAGCTTGGCCTTGACGTCCGGCCGGAAGTTTTCGACGACGACGTCGGCCTGCTCGGCCAGCCGCTTGAACACCTCGAGCCCCTTGGGGTCTTTCAGGTTCAGCGTCATGGCCCGCTTGTTGCGGTGCAGGTTCTGGAAGTCGGACCCGCCGCGGGGGCCGCCCGGCTGCTCGCCGCCGCCGTCTTCCAGCAGCGCATCGATCTTGATGACATTGGCGCCCCAGTCTGCGAGCTGGCGCACGCAGGTCGGCCCCGACCGGACCCGGGTCAGATCCAGCACGGTGAAACGGTACAGGGCTTGGGATGCGCGGGGGAAGGGCATTGAGACACCTCTTGCTTGGCGGGCCGCTCTGGGGGCTTCGGCCACTCTGCCTTAGACAATTTGGCAGGTCTTTCCAACTGTTACCCGGACGACAGCGCGGACCGGAAACGAACCGTCATGGTTCCCCGAGAGATCGGCTACTGCTTTTGTGTGATTTGCGCCCGACCCACGCCTGTTAGCCGGTCCGCGCCGCCCGCCCACCCTCGACAATCACCCTGCCGGCTGCTAGCCGGTCACCGTGCCGGGGTTTGCCTTATGCAAGAGGCACTTGAGGCGTATCGAGGCGATGGACCAAAAGCGGGCATGGCGGTGAAGAAGGGTCCATCCCATCTGCTCGGCAACTCGGCATGGAACGCGACCGCCTTTGCGGTTGCGGTGCTGCTCAATCTCGCGATCCTGCCATTCGTGATTTTCCGCCTTGGCCTCGCTGCCTTCGGTGTTGCCGGCCTCGTCACGGCCTGTGTCGCTCCGGCGCTGATGTTCAGCAACGCACTTGGCCTTTCGACCGCGCGTGAGCTTGCACAAAGACTTGAACCGACCGATCGCGACGCGGCGCGGCGGTTCTTCGCGACCGCCCTTGCGCTCGCTATCGTTGGCGGCTGTGTGATCGCGGCACTGCTTGCCTTTGCCGGCGCGCCGCTCGCGCGATTGGGATTTCACCTCGGCGGTCCCGCGGGCGACGATCTCGGGCTTGCCTTCGCGCTGGCCGGCACCGGCTGGCTGTGCCAGTGCCTGTTCGCGGTCTTCCAGTCGCTGTTCACCGCACGTCAGGACTACCGGCGGATCGCGGCGATCAGCATCGCCGGCACGGTGGTGACGACGATGTCGATGCTGCTGCTGATCCCGCACGCGCCGCGCGCCTCGACCTTCCTCGGCTGTCAGGCCCTGGGCTTCGCGACGAATCTGCTGATGGCCTTCGCCTGGTCGCGGCTCGCGATCAGCGATTGGCTGGCACGGCCGGCGCTCGATCGAGGCGCGTTGCGGGCATTGGTCAAGCTCGGCGGCTGGCAAGTCGCCGCGCAGAGCGGCGCGCTGTTCGCCGGCCAGGCGGACCGCTATCTGCTCGGTGCGTTGTTGCAGCCGCAATTCGTCGGCTTCTACAGTGTCGCGCAGCGGCTGGAAGAGGCGGTCTATATCGGCGTGCTGAAGATCGGCGAGATCTTGTTTCCGTTCTTCAGCACACTGCAAAACGAGGATGACGAACGCAGGGTCGACCTGCTGCTGCGCTCGTCCTGGATTCTCAACGTGCTCGCCGCGAGCGCGCTCGGCGGTCTGATCCCGGTCGCCGACGCATTGCTGTATCGATGGACCGGCGCCGAAGTCGCCGCCGAGGCGCAGCAGGTGCTGGTGGTGCTTGCGATCAGCGGGATATTGGGATCGAGCGCCAACGTGTTTGCGTACTATCTGCTGTCGCAGGGGCGCTCCAGCTCCAACGCGCTGATCTCGCTGGTCACGGGCATCTTCACGCTCGCGACCAGCGCCATCGCGCTGCCGGTTTTCGGCTGGCAGGCCGCCGGCTGGAGCTCCTGTGTCGGGATGGTCGCCCAGATGGTGATCACGGTGCTGCTGCTGCGGCGAACCTTCAGGCTGTCCGGGATGTGGTCAAGGATGTTGCATTTCGTCGTGATCCCGCTGGCTACCGGGATTGCCATTGCGCTGGTGCTGCGCTCTCAGCTTGGTCACACCGCATTCGACCAAGCGCCGTCATGGTGGTATGTGGTGTCGCTCTACGGCGTATCGGCGGCGGTGATCTTCGTCGCCGCCGTCGCGGCGTCGCAACTTGGTCCGTATCGCGCCGTCTGCTCGCGCGATCTGCGCATCATCATCAGTCGCTTCTTGCCCTTCAAGGCCGTGTAGACATGTGTGGTATCGCAGGCATCGTCAATCTGCGCGGCGCCCCGGTGGAGCCGGCCGACATCTCGCGGCTCACCAGCCTGATCGCGCATCGCGGTCCGTTCGGCGAGGGCACCTGGTTCAACGCCAAGCGGAACGTCGCCTTCGGCCATCGTCGGCTCGCCATCATCGATCCCGGCGAGGGCGGCTATCAGCCGATGGCGTCACGCGATGGCCGCCATGTGATCGTCTACAATGGCGAGATCTATAACTTCCTCGAATTGCGGCGCGAGCTCGAGGCGAAGGGCGCGGTGTTCCGCAGCCAGTCCGATACTGAAGTGATCCTTGCCGCCTGGCAGGCCTGGGGCGAAGACATGCTGCTGCGCTTCAACGGCATGTGGGCGCTGGCGATCTACGATACGACGACGGACGAGCTGTTCCTTGCCCGCGATCGCTTCGGCATCAAGCCGCTGCTGTATGCGCTATCGTCCGAGCGGTTCGTGTTTGCGTCCGAGCAGCGGGCGCTGGCGCGGAGCGGACTGATCGAGGCGTCGCTCGACATCGACGTGGCCCGGCGGCTGCTGCTTGACCCGTTCGGAATCGAGGGCAGCGAGCGGACGTTGTATTCGCAACTTCGTCGCCTGCAGGGCGGCCACTGCATGTGGTTGCGGCAGGGACGCGTGCAGGTCCGCCGCTGGTGGCGGACCGTGGACCATCTGCCCGATGTCCCGGGCACCGAAGCCGAGCGCGTCGAGCGCTTTCGCGACCTGTTCCAGGATTCCGTTGCGTTGCGGATGCGCAGTGACGTTCCGATCGGGACCTGCCTGTCCGGCGGCTTCGACTCATCCGCGGTGATCTGCGCCATGGCAACCCATGAGAGGGCCGGCATGGGCCCGCGCGACTCGACCGCCTGGCGGCACGCCTTTGTCGCGACCTTTCCCGGCGCCAGCAATGACGAGCGGCCGATGGCGGAGGAAGCGGCCGCCTGGGCCAAGGTGGCGCCGAGCTTCCTCGCGATCGGGCGCTCCGATGCGCTCACCGACCTCGACCGCATCCTCGACGACAATGACGACGTCTATATCGGGCTGCCGAGCGCGCCATGGCTGATCTATCGCGAGCTGCGGCGTCAGAACGTCACGGTGTCGCTCGATGGCCATGGCGCGGACGAGTTGATGGGCGCTTACTTTCAGGAAGGACAGTCGGCCGCGTTCCGGATCCGCAACGCTGCGGCTGCGCTGATGTCGCGATCGCAACTGGCGCAGCGCGGCATCGACTTCTTGCGGGCGCAGATGATCAGCCGCCAGGGCCACTATTTCCTGCGAGGAGGCCTGACTGCGATCCCTGCGGCGTTGCCGCTGGTCGCCGAGAACGATCGACTGCCGGATACGTGGGGTGCTCTGAACCGACGTCTCTACCGCATGTTCCACTCGACCACGCTGCCCACCATTCTGCGCAATTTCGACCGGCTCTCGATGGCGCATGGGATCGAGGTCCGCATGCCGTTCATGGACTGGCGGTTGGTGACCTATACGATGGCGCTGCCGGAAGCGAGCAAGTCGGCCGATGGCATGACCAAGGTGATTGCGCGTCAGGCGATGGCGAACCTGATGCCTGAGAGTATCCGCACCGCGCGCCGCAAGGTCGGCTTCAACTCGCCGATGCCGGAATGGCTGAATGGACCGTTGGCCGGTTGGACCGCGGAGCTGCTCGATCGGAAAGTCCCGGCATTTGCCGAGTTCGTCGACGAAGCGCCGCTCCGAAAGGTGGTTAGCCAGCTGACGGCAACGCAGCGCTGGGATTGGGAATCCGTTGGCCGGATCTGGCCATACCTGAACATGAAATGGCTGTTGGCAAGGTCCGCGTAAGCAATGCGTCTGTTCCAGAATAGCGGTCTCTATCCGTCCTATCTGCCGCGGCTGAATCAACTCGCGGCAAAGGCGTCGTCCTTCGCGGCACGGCGCGACGTGTTCCTGCACGATCGTTTTGGTGCGGCGCATTTTCTCAAGCCGGTGCTCGACGGCGCGCCCGAAGCCTTCTTCACCAATGGCGATGACGAGGCGCTGCAACGCCAGTGGGCGCGCGAACAGGGCATTCAGGGGACGCCGACGCTCGAAGCCATCCTGCTCGCGCAGATCGAGCATCATGGAACCGAAGTGTTCTACAATCTCGACCCGGTGCGCTATCCGAGCGCGTTCATCGCCAAGCTTCCGGGCTGTGTGAAGAAGACGCTGTGCTGGCGCGCGGCGCCCTCGGGAAATGCCGATCTCACCTCCTATGGCGCGGTGCTTGGCAACTTCCCGTCGATCCTCCAGGCCTGGCGCGACAAAGGATGCCGGGCGGAGCTGTTCTTCCCTGCGATCGATCCTGTCATGGAGCAATACGGTCGCGGCGAGCGGCCGATCGACGTGGCGTTCGTCGGCGGATATTCGCGGCATCACAGCGCGCGGGGCCGAACGCTCGAACAGGTCGCGGCGCTCGCGGCCGATCGCAACATCGTGTTCTGCCTCGACGCGTCGAGGCTGACGCGGCTTGCCGAAAGCGCGCTCGGGCGATTGCTGCCGCTCGGCAAGCATCGGCGGCCCGACGTCATCGCGCGAATCGCGAGGCTGCCGCTGTTCGGCCGGGATCTCTACGAGCTGTTCGGGTCAGCGAAGATCGTGCTCAACGGTGCGATCGACATGGCCGGCAATGATCGCGGCAATATGCGCTGCTTCGAGGCGATGGGCTGCGGGTCGCTGCTGGTGTCGGACGCCGGAAACTATCCGGCGGCGATGCAGGACGGCGTCACGATGCGCACCTATGATGTTCCCGAGCGGGCCGTGGAGGCGATTTCGAGCAGCCTGCGGGACTGGCCGCAATGGGCCGGGATCGCCGCATCCGGCCGGGCGCGGGTGCAGGAGACCTACGGCAAGGCCTCGCAATGGGCGCAGTTTATCGATCTCGTCGCGCGGATTGAGCCGTGCTAGAGGGGGGCACAGAGCCGGCCAGCGGGCGGGCGATCGGGCCGAGATAATGTCTGCAAGTGACTTGATCCATCAACTGAAATGGGCGGCCGACGGGCTTGCCGTGCCGTTGTTCAAGATGCGGCCACGGCCGTTCGGCCCGGGCTATCAGACGGTCAAGCGCGACACCATCACCGCGGCGATCGACACGGGCCTGCTTCAGCCGGGAAAGGAGCTTCCGCCCGGCTACGGCATCGCCATGGACGAGCGCGTGGTCGAATATCCCTGGGTCTATGGCCGGTTGACCAACGTCGGCAAGATGCTGGACGCGGGCTCGACCTTCAATCACGATTTCCTGTTGCAGCGTCCGCCGTTCCGTGGCGCGGACCTCACCATCATGACGCTGGCACCGGAGAAGCGGTGCTATTGGCGTGACGGCTATTCCTATGTGTTCGGCGATCTCCGCCAGACGATGTTCGGCGACCACGTGTTCGATACCGTCGCCAGCATTTCCACGATCGAGCACATCGGCCTCGACAATCAGATGCTCTACACCGGCGATCCGCGCGACGCCGAGACCGACCGCGACGGCTTCGTCCCCGCGGTGAAGGAATTCAAGCGCATCCTCAAGCCCGGCGGGACCTGCCTGATCTCCGTGCCGTTCGGCAAGCGCGACAATCTCGGCTGGTATCAGGTGTTCGACCTCGCGATGATCGAGCGGATCATCGAGGCGTTCGGTGCGGCATCGCACCAGGTCGACTATTTCGGCTATTCTCGGCAGGGCTGGTCGCGCCAAAGCGCCGAGGCACTCGCCGACGCCACCGTCTTCGACATCCATACCGGCAAGGGGCAGGGCAATGACCTCGCGGCGTCGTCGCGTGCCGTCGCGTGCCTACAGTTGACGGCATGAATCTCGACTACCTGATCCAGCGCCTGATCGGTCGCGCGACCTGCCGGTTGCAGGCCGACGCAGCGCTCGGGCGCTCGGCCAGGATCCGAAACATCCGCGGCGATTCCGACAAGATCGTCGTCGGCCGCAACAGCCGTATCCTGGGCGAGCTGCTGACCTTCGCGCATGGCGGGGAGATCAAGATCGGCGAATGGTGCTATGTCGGCGAGGGCACGCGGATCTGGTCGGCGGCCTCGATCGAGATCGGCGACCGCGTGCTGATCTCGCATTCGGCGAACGTGTTCGACAATCTCACCCATCCGCTGCGGGCAGCGGAGCGGCACCGGCAGGTCCAGGACATTTTCACGCGCGGACATCCGAGCGACATCTCGCTTGATGAAGGTCCGGTGCGGATTCGCGACGATGCGTGGGTTGGCGCCGGCGCCATGGTGTTGCGCGGTGTGACGATCGGTCAGGGCGCGATCGTTGCCGCAGGCGCGGTGGTGACCCGGGATGTCGCGCCGTTCTCGATCGTGGCGGGCAATCCGGCCGTGCTGGTGAGGGAGCTTGGTCCCGATGAGCGGTGAGCGCAAGTTTACCACCTGGGAGGAAGCGGTGGTCTGGCTGCGCAATCAGCCGGACCAGCGCCAGCTCGTGCTCGACGCATTCTACGACGATCCCCTGGCTGACGCTGCTGAACGCTATTTCAGGAGCTCAGAGTGGCAGGCGGTCGCCGCGCTGCTGGCTGGCCGTTCCGGCACCGCGCTCGACGTCGGGGCGGGTCGCGGCATTGCGAGCTACGCGCTCGCCCGCAACGGCTTTGATGTGACGGCGCTGGAGCCTGATCCGAGCGCGATCGTCGGCGCGGCGGCGATCCGGGATCTGGCGCAGCAGACCCAGCTGCCGATCCGGGTGGTCGAGGAATTTTCCGAGCGGCTGCCGTTCGACGATGCGACGTTCGATCTCGTGTTCGCCCGCGCCGTGCTGCACCATACGCGTGATCTCGAGGGCGCATGCCGGGAGATGTTTCGCGTGCTGCGGCCGGGCGGCATGCTGATCGCGGCGCGCGAGCATGTCATCAGCAAGGAAGCGGATCTGCCGCAGTTCCTCGCCCAGCATCCGTTGCATCATCTCTATGGCGGCGAACATGCCTTCCTGCTCGATCGCTACACCGGCGCTCTGGCGAGCGCGGGATTTTCCGCGATCGACACGCTGGCGCCGCTGCAAAGCCCGATCAACCTGTTCCCGTATACGCGCGAGACCCTGCGCGCCGCGATCGTGACCAGACTGTCGCAGAAGATTCCGGTGGCCCCGCTGTGGCGAGGTGCGCTGGCGTCGCGCCAGGTGTTCGGCTCGCTGCTGTCGATTGCCGAACGCTTCGACAACCGGCCCGGCCGGCTCTACTCCTTTGTCTGTCACAAGGCCTGAGCGATGATCGTCTGGGTCACAGGCGCGAACGGTTTCATCGGTCGCCATCTCGTGCAGGAACTGGCAGGAGCCGGCCATGCCGTGCACGGTGTCGGACACGGGGCGATTTCCGCAACGGAAGCCCGGCAGCTTGGCTTGCAGAGCTGGATCAACGGTGAGATCGACGCGGCCAATCTGAACGCGCTCGCGGCTGCGCATGGGCTGCCGGCGCGCGTCTTTCATCTGGCCGGCGGATCGTCCGTCGGCGTCTCGATCGAGCGGCCGTTCGAGGATTTTTCCCGAACCGTGGCGAGCACGGCGCGGCTGCTCGAATGGTTGCGGGGATCCGCGCCGGATTGCGCCGTGATCGCGGCATCGAGCGCGGCCGTCTACGGCGCCGACCATGTCGGGCCGATTGCCGAGAGTGCCGTCCCGGCTCCGATGTCGCCCTACGGGCAGCACAAATGGATGATGGAGCAATTGTGCCGCAGCTACGCGCAGTCGTTCGGCATCGATTGCAGCATCGTTCGACTGTTCTCGGTCTACGGCCCCAACCTGCGCAAGCAACTGCTCTGGGACATCTGCTCGCGGCTGGCGGCCAAGGAACCGGTGCTCACGCTCGGTGGGACCGGTAGTGAAATCCGTGATTGGACCGACGTTCGCGATGTCGCAAGGCTGCTTGCCAGTCTCGCGCAACCCTCCTCGCAGCAGACCTTCCGGATCATCAATGGCGGGTCGGGCCGAGGCACCAGCGTCGCCGACATCGCAGCCGGCCTCATCAAACTGTGGGGCGGCAACACGGTGGTGCGACACTCGGGAATAAGCCGGCCCGGCGATCCCGCGAGCTTGCTGGCCGACGATGCAACGCTGCGCCAGATCGGCTTCGATTGGCGCATTGCGCTCGACCAGGGCCTTGCCGACTACGTGGCCTGGTTCAAAGGGCAACTATCGTGACATCCGCCCCAATACGCGTTGCGTTCAACCATGTTTCGAGGCGGCTCTGGGCCGGTGGGTACAATTATCAGCGCAACTTGTTTGCAGCGCTGAACCGGTATTGTCCGGGTACGATCGAGCCGGTGCTGTTTGCCGGGTCGAAGGATGATTCCGAGGAGATCGCGGCGCTCGGCAGCATTCCGGCTGTGGAAGTCGTTCAATCGCCGGCATTCGATCGCGCGGGGACCGCGCTCTGGAGCGCGATCGCATTTGGGATCGATGGACCCGCAGTTGCAGAGTTCCACTCTCGACATGTTGACATAGTGTTTGAATCCGCGCGTTTCTTTGGCTGGCGTCTGCCGTTTCCAGCAATTGCTTGGTTCCCGGATTTCCAGCATCGCCAGCTCCCTCATCTTTTCTCTAGGCGTGCTTATTGGCGACGCGATCTCGGCTTTCGGGTGCAGATGGCGTCCGCTCGGCACATCATGTTGAGCAGCACCAGCGCACTCGACGATCTCCGAAAGTTCTACCCCGGCTCAGCGAACGGCGTCTCGGTGGTACGTTTCGCGACCGAGCCGGCCGCAAGGTTGCTTGCCGCCAACGCGCTTAATGTCGTCAATCAATACGACCTGCCACAGCGCTTTTTCTATCTGCCTAATCAGTTCTGGCGGCACAAGAACCACCAAATCGTTATCAATGCGCTCGGTCTACTTAAGCAACGTGGCATCGATGCTGTGGTTGTCGCCTCTGGCAGCACTTACGATCCACGCGAGCCTAGCTACTTCGAAAGCACAATGAGGCAAGTCCAGGTGCGTGGTCTCGACTCGAGCTTTCGTCATCTCGGTTTGATACCGCTGGAACATGTCTATGCTCTGTTGCGTACCTCGATGGCGCTCATCAACCCGTCAAGGTGCGAGGGGTGGAGTACGACTGTCGAAGAAGCAAAGTCATTTGGCGTTCCAATGATACTGTCTGACCTTGACGTTCACCGCGAACAGACCGGCGGAGTCGAACGCTACTTCAGTGCAGACGACGCTCAAGCGTTGGCTGATCAGATGTTGGCTGTCGCTGAGGAGACGCAGACCATAATCGTTCGAGATCTGCAGCCCGATGTTGATCGGCGGACACGGAAATTCGTCGCTGATTTTGTGCTGCTCGTTCAGAGCACACTGCGCGGAGAGGCATCATAGCTAAGCATCCGATCGGTAATCATGTAAGCTCGATTATTATGAGCTTCTTGTGTTGAGCCTATCGAAAATAAGGTGGTCGGCAGCCAAGACTGCAAGCGCTAGCATCGGCGCTAACAACAATCCGCCCGAGAGAAGCGCAGTTCCGAGGGCCGTCGTTAACAGCGTGAGAATACCGAATACCGCCGCACTCAGCATCGCAATCGTTAGAGGCGACTTGCCTAGTGCTAGAAACGTGAGGTCCAGAGAGCGACAGACGATCCCTGCAATGAAACTGAACACGATTACGCCCAAGTAGGAAAAGTCGGCCCATGCATCCGCGATAAAGAGCGAAGGACTTGTCACTTCGTCGGTGCCGTACCAAAGACGAGCCACGATTCTGTACGCGGGTGTGTACGGTTCGCCGGTCAAGATTGCGATTGGGCGAATATTCGTGCCCCACATATGGGGATAAATCTGCGGAAACGTGGCAAAGTTTTCAAATAGCGATTGGTTTTCAGCTTCGAACACCCGGGAATAAGCAGCTGAAAATGCTGAACTCGCATCGGGAAATACCATCATCAAGCTCATGGTGGCGTTGATCACAAAGAAAATGCACACAGCTCCAATGAATAGGAGTTTCCATGAAAGTCTGTTGGTGAAAACGAGAAAAATTGCGGTGGCTATCTGAAGGACAAAGAAAGCCGGCGGGGCTTTGCTGAGTGTCGCAACGTTGCCGAGCATGGTGGCCGCGACGAGCAGGCATGTGGATGTTGCCAATAGCCAAGATTTCCTCAGAATGGCAGTTATGCCGCCCCAGACGACAAAAATTGGTGCGACAGCGCTCAGTATGACCCGATAAAGGTAATCGGGACTGCCGCCATGTGATCGGAACGCAGTTCTTGCGAGCTGGTCCTTTATCGAGAAGTAGTCCGAAATCGTCCTAAGATGATCTTCTTTCCAGGAAATGAAAATCATGAACGATGCGAGACCCAGTATGATGATCCCGAAAAATCGAAGATCGCGCAACTCGCCCTCAAGCTTGTGCGACTTCCAATCTGACAATGCTTTCTCTACGACGACTAGCTGTGCTGGGGCGACTTGGCTCCGTAACTCCATGCCAGCTATGATAGAGACATACATTAGTCCGATGGATAGATTCATAGCGATAATAACTGGATGAATATCGCCCAATTTCGATGTGATTATCGAAAAAATCGGATGAGGCCCCACAAAGGCCCCGGAAAACAGCTTGATAAGAAAGTATTGCTCTCCCGACGAAAGAGTGTAGCTCAAAAACGCCGGTCCGTACACGAGCAATAGGCCCCCAAGCAGCATTGTGCTGGTGGCCACGAACAGGCGCAGTCTGAAGATAAGGTAAAGAGCGGCTGCTAACATCGCCGCAGCTGCGAAGCAGTAGCTAAATAAGATCATGTTCAAGGTCCACTGGCACCTACGAAGGGGCTGATCGGGTCGGGATTTACCATCGGGCGAGCGGCTCTCCAAGCGTAGTCATGTTTTTTCCGGAGCGTCCGTTTAGTGACGTCACGTTCCAGGGACAAACGAACTTTCGCAGTCTGAAACGTGCAACTCAAGCACTGGGCGCTATCGAAGCCAATGACACTACGACGCCAGCGCATATCCTCCACCGACATCAACCCAATCTGCTGGTCGGCGTCACCCGGCACAAGCTGAGGAAGGCGATGGGCGGTGCCATTATGATGGGCTGGCACCTGACTTGTTTAGCTTTTCTGCATCGGGAGCCTTGGCGTCCGCGTGTTTCAAGGGGTGACTCCCCCGCGGCCTACCTTTCGCGCAACGGCGGTATCATCAAGCTCGCCGACTACGGTGCAGCATTCGTTGGAAGGGATCGATGGAGCGATGGAGCCGTGCGCGCCGCCGTGGCGGAGAGTGCTGGGCCGAAGTTTTGACTGGGCAGTAGCACAGCTAAATTGATAGCCTAACGCAATAGGCTTCACTCTCGGCGTCCTATGAGTTTGAGTTGAAATTGGGCTGAGAAGCCAGCAACAGCTTGTTGTAGAGGTCAACAGTGGCGGCGCCCACTATTTTTGCTGAAAGTCTCTCGACAACTAGCTTTCTGGCTGCAGCAGCGTACCTCGCCCGCAGCGTTGGTGAGTTTGCAAGGCATAGGATCGCACTCGCTAGCGCTTCGGGATTGTCAATAGGTACAAGCAATCCCGTTTCATCTTGGATTACAATTTCGCGGCAACCCGGCGCGTCTGTTGTAATCATTGCTCGACCACATGCGGCCGCTTCCAGCAGGCTAATCGGTAGTCCTTCCCGGTGCGACGGAAGCACTGCAAAGTGGCAGCGCTCCCAAAGCTCTGTTATATCTTTGATGTATCCAAGATAAAAAATCCCCGGGCGCTGACTCCATTCTTTGACCTCCTTATCGGAAATTGAAGAGGGGTTGGCCGGATCTGGCTTTCCGATTATCAATAATCTGAAATCGTAGCCTCGGTTTTTTAGGATTTGGTGAGCTGACACCAGGGCGCGAACGCCTTTGTCCTTCAGCAATCGCCCGACGAAGCCGAAAGTGATCGGGGCTTCGGGCTCTGGAAGAGGTTGGAACCGATCAGTGTCCACGCCCGATCCGGAGATGACAATTAGGTCCTTGTCATTTACACCTAAGTTCGCGAGAACCGTCCGGTCATCGGGGTTCTCAACCAACACCACGCTGGATCGTCGGTTCAATAGGGCAGGCAAAATCTGGCCGATAATAGCTCTGAGTAAACGCGGCTTAAAATTTGCCGACGTGAATATATATCCAAGGCCAGTCATGCCGTTTACCTGAGGGAAGTTACGGCCGGCCGTGGCTAGCGAACCATAAAAGCAGGATTGCAATCCGACGTGGTGTATCACACTCGGCTCTATTTTTTCTTCTACGCAACGCAGGGCCAGCACTGTTCGAATTGCGGCAATTAAAGATAGGCTTCCACGGCGGAACGGAACGTCGTGAACGATAAAGCCTTCTGTCTCGATAGTGCTTGCTAGTCCGTTATTGCTCGTTGCGACGTGAACCTCGAAACCAGCCGCTTTCGCCGCACGAGCCATCGGCAGTCGGCCGAGCAAGAAGGCTTGGTCCTCACCGACAACATACAACACGCGTCGCGGACAAGAAGTGACGTTTTGAGTCATGCTAACGGCCGCAAAGTTAGTTTGGAAGGGCGCCCTGACGCTCGTGGAGTGTGGGGGCGTCTCATTCAGGTCTGAACCGAATTGAGGACGACCGCGCTAGACTATTGCCCGGTAACGCGAGCACCAATCGAGTGCGCGACGTTTCCCTTTGGCGCGTTGTGCTGAATGTTGTCAATCCCCGACGTCAACAAAATGCTCGGTTGAGATTTCTGCCCGGCCCAATCTGCCGTCTGAAAGTGATCCTGTTAGCCGATCGCGGTATCCGCTCGCATCCCGGACCGGGGATATCATCGATCTCGCTAGGTGGTTACTGGACGCAATCGTCGCCGGTCTGAACCGCTCGAGGTCTGTTGGAGAAACGCTCTCGGCATCGATGGAGGTGAAGCCGACCTCCCTCAGGAGAATGCCGCTCCAGGATTTTCATTCACCGGCTCATGCGCCACTTCAATTTCGTCGGTAAAGTATTGGGTCTGATCCAACTTTCAACTTTTCGAGCTCTGTGCGACGAACTCGGCCTCCTAACTCCCAAATATCCCAAATATGTTGAAGATCGAGGTCGTAACTCGCATCGACCTCGCGGGTCCACTCGTACAACGCCACCCAAATATTCAGTACGGTGTCGCAGTGCCGCTCATGGAGCAATCGGTTCATCCCAGGATTAGGTTCGATCGAGTCGGAACTCTACCCATTATCGGCGGGTAGCTGCGTATCACGGTTCGCGTCGCTAGTGTTGCTTCGCAGGATCTCCGGCCCGATCTCAATGTTAAGTTTTGATTTCGCTTCACAGTTGAAAGGTTGGCACCACTGGGTTTGGCAGCGCCAGCATGTCCCCCGCCTATTGATCGCGCACCGTGCCGCTACCAGACGCCAACCATTTGCGTCGCCAGACTCCGTCATAGGCAGACTGAATCTGGCGGCTTCGACGCGGTGGGACCCGTATTTCGCTGGTCCGACTGACCAGGGCGTAGCGTTGTCAGTCGCCAACTTCTTTTGTTAATGCCCTAAAGCAGGCTGTTTCAGTCGATTATGCGTTCACGCCGCGCTTGACGTTCACCACGTGAACGCAGTAAGACCCCCCGATGAGGCTGGAAGCACAGGTGGACCGCTTGCTAAAGACAGAGCATGAGAACGAGCGGATTGTTCTTGGCCTGTTAAGTTCGGTGGAAAGTGATGGCGCGCGCTCGCAGCGCCATATCGCCGCCGAGCTAGGCGTTGCGCTAGGTCTGGTCAACGCCTACCTCAAGCGCTGCGTCAAGAAGGGCCTGGTCAAAGTGAGCGACGTGCCGGCGCGCCGGTACGCTTACTATTTGACCCCGCAGGGCTTTGCCGAAAAGTCCCGCCTGACCGTTCGATATCTGTCCGATTCATTCTCCTTCTTCCGGCTTGCCAAAAGTGATTGCGCGCAAGTGTTCGACCAGGCCAAGGCAAGAGGCTTCTCCCGTCTCGTCCTGGCCGGCCAATCAGATCTGGCCGAGGTTGCGATCCTCTGCGCGGTCGAGGCGGGCGTCAAGATCGTGGCGGTCGTCGATCCCTTCGGCGAGGTATCGCACTTTGTCGGCGTCGAGGTCCGTAAATCTTTCGATGAGGTGACGGGAGGATTTGATGCCGTCATCATCACCGACGTAGCGCGCGCTAACGCAGCTTACGATGCGGCGGCGACGGAATGTGGCGCTGAATGCGTGCTCGCGCCGGGCCTGCTCGGCTTACGTGAGCGGAGCGGACGCGGAGAGAGGGTGTCGTGAGCGAGGCGGTCAATACGCGCTGGTATGTGGTTCAGACGCAGGTCAACGGCGAGGCGAGGGCCGCACAGCATCTGTTGCGTCAGGGCTATGAGATCTATCTGCCGCGGTTCATGAAGCTGCGGCGCCATGCACGCAAAGTCGATTACGTGGCGAAGCCGCTGTTTCCGCGCTACCTGTTTGTAGCCATCGACATGGCGACGCAGCGCTGGCGGTCGATCCAGTCGACGCAGGGCGTCTCGCGTCTTGTCCGCAACGGCGAAGACCCGGTCGCAGTGCCCTGCGGTGTGCTCGGTGCGCTGAGGGCGCGCGAAGACGACCGCGGATTTGTCAGAGTGGGAGTTGCGCCGGTTTTCTCGCCTGGAGACCGGGTGCGGGTACTTGCGGGCGCATTCACGGATAGCGCCGGGTTGTTCGATGGAATGGGAGACCGGGACAGGGTCGCCGTTCTTTTAGATATGCTCGGCCGCAAGGTTCGCGTTCATCTCGACGCGGATCTGCTTGCCGCTGCCTAAGCGGTGCATTGCGAGGCGCCTGATGGCGCTGCGCCTCATCTTCGCTCCTTGTGAGGGGCCCCCGGGTGGAGCGCGTTTCACCCGGAGTGCGGTAGCATGGACTTTTTTGGCGAATGGCAATTCTAATAAATGGCCGGCGCGGGTTATTTCGGTAGCGGTGTCGTGTATCGCCCCATCGATCAGAAGCAGCGTGCGATTGTGCTGCACAAACTGTCGTCGGGCTTTGCGAGGCCGCCGCGGCCGGGGATCCGATCTCTGTCGATGTCGAGCCGGCAGCTGCGGCAGCCCTTGACATCGGCACCCGCCTACGACGACCTCGACGCTATCCGTGAGCGCGTCCTCGCCTGGGAACGGAAACTGTCGGCAGAGGATCAGCATGCAAAATCGTAACCTGAGTATCCCGCTGTTGCCGAGAATGAAGCAACTCCTTCGCCCGAGAATTTCGCCAGCCGAGGATGTCGACGCCAAGCCGGTCACCATCATTACCTCGCGTTTTGCATCCGAGAGCTACTGGCTGGACGTCTGGCGTCATCGCGAGCTGATCCTTTTTCTGGCCTGGCGCGACCTGGTGGTGCGTTACAAGCAGACCGTCGTTGGCATCGCGTGGACCATTCTTAAGCCGCTAACGACGCTTGTCGTCTATACCTTCATCTTCGGTCGCGTCGCCGGGTTGCCCTCGCACGGCATTCCTTATGTTCTTCTTGTGTTGTCGGGGCTCATGCCCTGGCAGCTGTTCTCGACCGTCTTCTCCATGGCCAGCGAAAGTCTGATCACGAACTCGCACCTCGTCTCGAAAGTATATTTTCCGAGGATCATCATCCCCGTAAGTTCGGTCGCGATCAGTGTGGTCGATAACCTCGTGGCATTCGTCCTGATGGCCGTCCTGATGCTGTGGTACGGCATGATGCCGGGCTGGCAAGTCCTGCTTCTGCCGTTTGTCATGCTCCTCGCGGTCTTGGCTGCGCTTGGGATCGGTCTCATCATTGCGGTTCTCAACGCGCAATTCCGCGATTTCAGGCAGCTGATCCCGTTCGCCATGCAACTCGGGATTTTCGTTTCGCCAGTCGCTTATGCAACGAGCGTTCTCCCCGAAAAATGGCGGATCCTTTACGCACTCAATCCGGTGGTCGGAATCATCGATTCCTTTCGATGGTGCATCCTGGGTGAAGGAGATCTGATCTATCCGCCGAGCATTATCTTCACCCTTGTCTTTGCGGCAGTCACGATGGTGGCCGGCATCAAGATTTTCCGGCGCCACGAGGCCGACATTGCGGACGTGATGTAAGCATGAGCTACGCGATACGCACTGAAGGGTTGGGCAAGCGGTACAGCATCAACCGCGGCGGCGATACGGGTCGCTCACTGCGGGACCTTCTCGGATCCCTGGTGCGCCCGAAGGCAAGCCAGCCAAAAATCATTGAACCGGATTCTGAGCCGGTCATCGATGCTCGAGAGGCTCCGAGCCGCGAGTTGTGGGCGCTCAAGGATGTCGGCTTTGATATTGCCGAAGGCGAAAGGGTCGGCATCATCGGCGCCAACGGTGCTGGGAAATCCACGCTCCTGAAAATCCTTTCGCGGGTCACCACGCCCACCGAAGGTCGGATCGAGATCCGGGGCAAGGTGGCGAGCCTGCTTGAGGTAGGCACCGGTTTTCACCCGGATCTCACCGGGAAGGAGAACATTTTTCTCAACGGCGCAATCCTCGGGATGTCGGCTCGAGAAATCCGAAGGAAGTTCGACCAGATCGTGGACTTCTCCGGTGTCGGCAATTTCATCGACACGCCCGTCAAGCATTATTCGAGCGGAATGTACGTGCGGCTCGCCTTTGCCGTGTCGGCCTGGCTCGATCCTGATATTTTGATCGTTGACGAGGTTCTCGCGGTCGGCGATGCGGCGTTCCAGAAGAAGTGTGCCGCAAGGATGAAAGAGCTGACCAAGGAGGGCCGAACAGTGCTGTTCGTCAGCCACAGCATGAGCTCTGTAAATCAGATGTGCCAGAAGGCGCTGTATCTCGAGAACGGGCGCGTCGTCGCGTTCAAGTCCGTGGAGGAGGCGACCGTCGAGTATCAGCGCGATGTCATCGAGGTGACCGAGTCGCAGCCCTGGCACCGCTCTGCGTTCAGCGTACCAGATCCCAATATTGAGATTTATAGCGAGCGCTCCGGAGAAGTCATATGCTTGGGAGGCTCAATTGAGACTGAGGACGGCGTATGCACAGCGCATCTGCCGATCGAACGGCCGATACATGTCAAGCTTCGTTATCGCGTGCTGAAGGATCTTTCGTTTCCGCTCGCTCCGAATTTTCACTTCTACGACGAGGGTGGTGCCCGAGTGTTTATTTCAATGCCACCGGAATCTAGCCCCTCTGCTGCCGGCGAATATTGTGTGACCTGTATCGTGTCTCCGTTCGAACTTAATAATGGACGTTTTTACGTGAACCCGGCTATGAGCAGCTTTTCACAGCAGCCTCCCGTGCATTTTTCAGCATACGAGGCCCTGCGGTTCGAAGTGATGGAGGAGCCCGGTGTCGACGCGCGGAGGCACGGATGGGAGCGCCCCTTGCCGGGCGTGTCTAGACCGAGGCTCCCATGGTTGATTGAACGGCTGCCTGGCAGTGGGCTTTCCTAGCGTCATTTCTAAACCTTCGAGGAATCAGCTGTGCAGATCGATGTCGAGATGAACTTAACTACCCTGCCGTTCGACGCTTGGCGGCGAAATGTCTATTCCCAATGTGGCGAGGACGGGATCATTGAACAATTGATCGAAATGACCGGTCTTTCTCAACGATATTTTGTCGAGTTCGGCGCGTGGGACGGACGACACCTGTCTAACTGCGCGAAGCTCGCCGATGAGGGATGGAGCGGCTGTTTTATCGAGGGAGACAAGGAGCGTTGGCTCGTTTTGAATGAGAATTACGCAGACCGGCCTAATATTGTAAGAGTGAATACCTTCGTGGGTTCCGAAGGAAATGCACTCTTGGACAATGTCCTGGAGCAGGTGAATGCTCCTGCTGATCCTGGGGTGCTATCAATCGATATCGATGGAACTGACTATCACGTTTGGGCCGCGCTCAAACGATATAGACCTACGATTGTAGTGGTCGAGTTCAATCCTTCGATCCCGGCTCCAGTGCTGTTTGTGCAGGACAACGATGCGTCCGTTAAGATGGGTAGCTCTTTGTCGGCGTTTACGCATTTGGCCGCAGAGAAAGGATATTGCCTAGTCGCCACTACCGACTGGAATGCATTTTTTGTTCCTCGCGACTTGTGCATCAGCAAGGGTATCCAAGTCTATCAACCGTCACAGGTTAAGAAGCGTGATTATGAAGCTTACCTGTTTCACGGTTATGATGGCACGATGATTGTTGCCGGCCATCGCCAACTGATTTGGCACAGTGTCGAGTACGGCCCTACCGAGTTGCAGCTCGTCCCGGCGGAACTCAGAAGATTTCCATTGGGCCACCCCGACGAATACTATCGATTGCTGCAAGCATTCCGGGATCGAAGCCGGAAGGATGACTGACATGGGGCGCCTTATTTCTCCCTATCCACAATTCTGATCTAACCGAAATGGAATCGAGCCGATCGTGCATCTACGCTACTGTAACACTAAAGAGCCATCAGGAGCGTTGTCCCGGGAGTTCGTGCTGGGATTGCGGGACGCACTCGGCGTTCGGTCTTTTGTTGAGACCGGTACCTATCTGGGCGATACGCTTGCCCGGCTATCTGGAGATTTCAAATCTCTCCAATCAATCGAGTTGAGCCAAGATTACCATGACCGCGCCGTCGCTCGCTTTGCGGGAGAGCCGCAGGTTCATCTGATCAATGCTGACTCTACAAGCGGACTTGAGACCGCGATAGGCCGCTTGAAAACTTGTCGGGCGATAATCTGGCTAGATGCGCATTACAGCGGCGGCGATACCGCCAAAGGGCTATTGAACACGCCGGTCAAGTCGGAAATCGACGCCGTTCTCGCGAACCCGCAGCGCAGCGATATCATTCTGATCGACGATTTGCGCTGCTTCTGGCGGACGCGGCCTGGATTTCTGCAGCACGAGGCACTCGAAGGCTACCCGTCGATGCGCGATCTCGTCGAGATGCTCAATGGTGGAACTCGGCAATACGACTTTTTTGCCCTTAGCGATGCGTTGCTCGCAATTCCCGCGGATCTACGCGAACACTACACGGCCTCGCCGCTCCTGCAGGCTTTGATGCAGAGCCGGCTTGGGCTGACCGCCGAAACGGGTCTGGTCGCGGCAGAGCGGGCGATCGCGGCGGCGGCTGAACCTGAACTGAGTGCGCTACTTGAGATACCAGATTATCTTGCGAGTCAGGTCGAATACGGTCTCGCCGGCCACTATTATTACTGGCGAGCGCTGGTGCGCATGGAGCGCGGCGAACGAGAGGCGGCCCAAGCCGATGCCGAAATTGCTTCTAGCTGCGGTGTGATCCCGAACGGCAGCCTGCTGGTGCAGTTCATGGAGACGCAGGCGTCACGCAAAACAAAAGAGAGCGGCTCTATGAGCCTTGTTGAGCAAGTCAAAGAGATCGTCGCGAACGATCCTAGAGTAGAGCGTGACACCGGTTTGATAGACGCCGAGAACTCCCAGTCTCTGGTGCGTTCCGCCAATAGCGAGTATTGGCGCGCTATTGACGGAGATCATACGCTGCGTCTGAATTATGACCTCGATAACAATTCGGTCGTGTTTGATCTGGGTGGCTACAAGGGGGAGTGGTCCGAACAAATCTCCAAGCGATACATGTGCCGTATTTTTGTGTTTGAGCCAGTACCCAATTTTGCAGAGCAGATCGTCGAGCGGTTCCGAGGCAACAACAATGTTTCGGTTTACGGCTTCGGTCTCGGCCCAAGTGACGCGATCCTGCGTTTGACGCTAAACGACGACGCGACGTCGAGCCATTCTCTCAGCGATGGCGACGTCGTTGAGGCGGAGATGAAAGAGTTCGTTGCTTTCTTGGAGCAGCACGATATTCGGAATATTGATCTTTTGAAGATCAACATCGAAGGTGGTGAGTTTGAACTCCTGGATCATCTGATTTCAACAGGCTGCATTTCTCGCGTGAGGCATCTTCAGGTTCAGTTCCACAATTTCGTTCCAGATGCGAAAGAACGGATGGAACATCTTCGCCGACAGCTTTGGGAAACTCATGCGCCATCATACTCGCTTGACTGGATTTGGGACAGCTGGACGTCGGAAGCCGTTTCCGAATCTGCAAGGGGGATGCTCGCGAACGGCCTTCGATGGCATCAACAGGCTCTGCGCGAATTGTCTGCTCGAGCGGCGACCGAATTCGCGAGCCATGCGCGTCAAATTAGGGAATTGGAAGCCTTACGTCAGCAATGGACTGAGGGCGAACAGAAGCGGGCTGAGGACGAACGGAAATGGGCTGAGCAGAGCGTCTTGTGGCAACAATGGGCTGAGGACAGCAGAATTCTGAATAAATGGCGACGAAGACTTGAGCCCCTTCTGGAGATGCGAAATCTCATTAGGCGCTTGAGTGCGAAAGTTTCGAGCCATTAAATAGAGCTGTCAAAGTCCAGCGAGGTCGATCAGGCGTGGACGGGCTATGCCACGTATCATCAGACATTAGTCTTTGTCGCCATCAGCCGGAATCCAATGTTTGCGGATGCTTCTGGGTCCGCAGACCGACGGCTGAAGCGCGAGGACGTGAAGCGCTGCCGACGTTGGCGCATCGACGGCATTATGAGCTTTTGATCAAGTCTCAAACAAGACAGGTGCGATTGTGAAGGTCGTTATTCTCGCGGGTGGGATGGGCACCCGGATAGCCGAAGAGACGTCGGTGCGGCCAAAGCCGATGATTGAGATCGGGGGCCGTCCGATTCTCTGGCATATTATGAAGATCTACGCGCACCATGGCCTGCGCGACTTCGTGATCTGTCTCGGCTACAAGGGCTACATGATCAAGGAGTACTTCATGAATTTTGTGCTCCATCATTCCGACGTTACGATCGACGCCACCAAGAACACCGTGACCTATCATCAAAGCACGGTCGAGCCCTGGACTATCACGCTCGTCGACACCGGCGAAAAGACGCTGACCGGCGGTCGCCTCAAGCGGGTCCGCAGATACCTAGATCCGAATGAGCCGTTCTGCTTCACCTATGGGGACGGCGTATCTGACGTGGATATCGGGGCTACAATCGCGTTCCATCGCAAGGAAGGCAGATTAGCCACCGTCACCGCCGTTCGGCCGCCCGGCAGATATGGCGCGCTGGAACTCAACGACACCGCGGTGAGAAGCTTCGTCGAAAAGCCGCCTGGCGACAACGCCTATATCAACGGTGGCTTCTTTGTCCTCAACCCGGCTGTCATCGATGGCATCGAGGGTGACATGACTTCATGGGAAGCGGAGCCTTTGGAGCAACTCGCTCGCGATTCGCAGTTGTCGGCCTATCGCCATACCGGCTTCTGGCAGCCGATGGACACGTTGCGCGACAAAATGATGCTCGAAGAGCTATGGCAATCGGGTGGCGCGCCCTGGCGCCAATGGACCTGAGCCGATGCTGGCGAAGCCGGGTCACCGATACTTCAGGGGCGTGCGATGAGCACAAGCCCAGCGGTCAGCGTCGTGCTGTCCGTGCGCAACGGCGGATCGGATCTACCGAAGGCGCTCGAAACTATTCTGAATCAGTCGTTTCGCGATTTTGAACTGATTGCCATCAATAATGGCTCGACCGACGGGACGCACGAGTTTCTCGACCAGATCACCGATTCTCGGGTGCGCGTTTATCACCAGGAGGACGCGGGCCTGGCTGCCGCGCTCAATCGCGGCATTTCTCTAGCCCGTGGACGCTATATTGCCCGGCAAGACCATGACGACTGGGCATTGCCTAACCGGATCGAGCAGCAGGTCGCGTTTCTTGACGCAAATCCTGATCATGCTTTGGTTGGTACCCGTGCCGAGGTCTGGATCGGGGATAGTCCGACTGGCCGGTTCCATGATCATCCGACCGAGGATGCGGAGCTTCGTTTCGCCCTGCTGTTCAACAATTATTTCGTCCATTCCTCGGTGATGATACGCAAGGCCGCGCTCGACGAGGTGGGAGTCTACACCACTGACCGTTCGCGTCAGCCGCCTGAGGATTACGAGCTGTGGTCTCGCATAGCGCGACGGTTTCGTATTGCGAACCTACCAGAACGGCTGACCATCTATCGCGAGGTATCGACCAGCATGTCACGCGAGGGCATCGACCCTTTCAAGGAGAAGCTGGTGTTAATCACAGCTGAGAACCTGGCGGTGGCTAGCACCGGCGAGTTAAGTCCGCAGTCCATTCATTTCGACATCGCCTGTCTGATACATGGAATGCCGGAAAAGATGTCGCGGAACGCCGATATTGAATCGATGTGTGCCGTTATCTCGAAGGTCGGCGCCGCCATCTTGGGCGCGGCGCAAGTCGATCGCGACCACGATCTGGCTGCGACTTGGAACCAGAATTTGCGGCATCATTTCACCATTTACAAACTCGGGTTGCGTCCTGCGCGGAATGTCGGGAGCGTCATTAAAAGATCATTACGGCGTCTCGGCTTCTCAATTTAAGATTGTGATGCTTATCCTCCAAAAAGCGAAGGAGCCTTGATTGCGCCTCTTGCTGTGTTGTGAATCCTACCCCCCTCATCGCGGCGGCGTGCAGGAAGTGATGCGTCAGATCGCCGAGCGTATGGCGGCGCGTGGGCACGATGTCACCGTGGGCACAAGCCGACACCCGGATAGAAAGGCGACAGTCGTCAACGGCGTGAAGATTCGCGCATTCGACGCCGGCGGGAAGATGGTCTATGGCCTCAACGGCCAAATAGATGAATACCGCGATTTTGTTAGGACGTTTGCGGCAGACGCAATCCTTATCATGGCCGCGCAACAATGGAGCTTCGACGCGCTGTGGCCCATTCTGGATGAGCTCAAGGCGCGCAAGGTGTTTATTCCCTGCGGCTTCTCAGGTCTCTATGAACCCGATTTCGCGGAATATTTTGACGAGCTTCCGAACGTCCTCGCGAAGTTTGATCATCTCGTCTTCAACGCCGAGAAATACCGCGATATCGATTTCGTTAGGAACATCGGTCTCAGCAATTTTACGGTGCTGCCAAACGGCATCAGCGAAGCTGATTTTGAGCGGGAGCCCGACGGTCAGTTTCGACAGAGGTTGGGAATCCCGGAAGATGCGTTCCTGTTCCTGACCGTCGGCAATCCGATCGAGGCAAAGGGACATCGCGACGTGGTCGATGCGTTCTCGCGGTTGGACACGGGCGGGCAATCCGCAGTGTTGCTTTCGATCGCAGGCTGGCCCGCCGGTGGTCCACAATCTTCCGGACGAGCCATTGTGGCCGTTCGCCGCGTCAGGGTAGCCACGGGTCGCGTACTCGAGCTGGTCCGGCGCGAAGGTTGGCGCGGTATCGCTCAACGTGTGCGTCGGAAATTCGTCAACTCCCGCCTTGGTTCTGTCGTCCGTTACGTTGACGCTGCCGCACGACGCCTTGTGTATATCGTCCGGGTCGAGCGATGGGAAGGCGTCAAGGGACTCGTCCGGCGCAAGCTCGCCAGAGAGAGGCTACCCGCCGTGCAGGCGCAGCCTGAACTGCAGCAGGTCGTTGCGGATGTGGCGCCGGCACCGCTCGAGAGCATCGAGAGCATGGCTGCGAAAGTCTCGGCACAGCCGCTCAAACGTGTGATCCTGACTGACCTTGCGAGGTCGGAACTTATTCAGGCCTACTTGACGGCCGATCTGTTTGTCTTCGCCTCGCGAATAGAATATTCCCCGCTGGTACTGTTTGAGGCGGCTGCGGCGGGGGCACCGTTTCTGACGACCCCCGTGGGGAACGCCGACGAGATTGTCCGCTGGACCGGCGGCGGTATGCTGTGCGAGGCTGCCCGGGACGGTCGCGGTTATACGCGTGTCGATCCGGCGATCTTGGCTCGCGAGATGATGCGCTGTATGAAGGACCGCGAGGGGCTCAGGCGCCTTGGTGCTACGGCACGGGCAAGGTGGCGGCGCTGCTTCACCTGGGCGGTTGTAGCCGGTTACTACGAGGACATTCTCGCTGGCAGGACTCCTGATGTTCGGGAGCTCGACAAATCGACGCCAGGTGAGTTGACAATTTCGAGTGTAGCATGAAGCACGCTGTTATCTTGGCTGGTGGTCGTGGGACGCGCCTGCGACCGTATACATTGACGCTCCCGAAGCCGTTAGTCCCATTGGTCGATACGCCGATCGTCGAGATCGTGATCCGCAAGCTGGCGAACGCGGGTTACGATGGGGCCACCTTGGCGATCAACCATATGGGTGACCTCATCCAGGCCTATTTCGGCAGCGGAGAACGCTGGGGACTGCAGCTCAGATATTCGCTGGAAAACGAGCCGTTGGGAACGATCGCTCCTCTTCGGGAGATTGGCGATCTGCCGGACAACTTCCTGGTCATTAACGCAGACGTGCTAAGCGATTTGGATCTTTCGAAGTTCCTTGCGGATCACATTGCTTCCAAAGCGATCTTCACGATCGGTGCCACCAGCCGCGACCAGATCCTGGACTACGGCGTCCTTGGGATCGAGGGAGAGCGTCTTGTGAACTTTCGGGAGAAGCCCAAGCTTCCGCAACTTGTCAGCATGGGCATCTATGCCGTCAACAGGCGCGTGCTTGACTATATTCCGTCCGCGGGTCCCTTTGGGTTCGACCAGCTGATGCTCAAACTTATCGAGACGAGCGAGGTCGTCAACGTCAAGAAGCATGACGGTTATTGGCTCGATATCGGCCGGCCCGACGACTACGAACGAGCTACCATCGAGTTCGAGAAGGATCGGAAGCGCTTCTTGTGAGCGAACGTGTGCTTTTGACGGGTGGCAGCGGCTTCGTCGGTCGCAGGTACGTTCAATTCTTGAGAGACAAGGGCGCCGACGTTTTGGCGCCGGGGCGCGATGCCCTCGACGTGTCAGCCGGATCCTTTCCCGACGCCTCGGTTGATTGGGTCATTCACCTCGCTGGCAGAACCTTCGTGCCCGCGTCCTGGAGCGAGCCCGCGGATTTTTACCGCGTCAACGCGCTCGGGACGGTTAATGTACTCGAATATTGTCGCCGGACGCGGGCAAGGCTGATCTATGTGAGCGGCTATTGTTATGGCATTCCGGAATCTTTGCCGATACCGGAAACCGCGCAGTTGAAGCCGAACAACCCTTACGCGTTTTCGAAGTGGGCCGCCGAAGAAGCCTGCCGTTTCTGCTTCGAGTGCCTGCAGACGCCCGTGATGATTGTGCGTCCCTTCAATATCTACGGTCCAGGACAATCAGCGAGTTTTCTGATCCCGCACATCGTACAGCAGGCGATCGATCCGGCAGCCGCTGCCATCGTCGTGGAGGACGATACGCCGAGGCGAGATTATGTCCATCTCGACGATGTCGTCAGTGCGATCGAAAGCCTGCGCAACAATCCCAAGCCCGGTGCCGTGTTCAATATCGGCTCGGGGGAATCCTCGTCGGTAGCGGAAGTGGTGGAGACGGTGCGTAGCGTCGCCAATGTCAGTAAGCCCCTGGTCAGTCGCGGCAATCGCCGCGTCAACGACGTACCAGACGTGATCGCCGATATCACCGCGATCCGGGATGCGACCGGCTGGTTGCCATCGATCACGCTTCAGGACGGGCTCCGTGACGTGGTCGCCCACGCGAGAGTTCACGGCGGCCTAGGTGCGGTCGTCTAGACTACGGCCGGTCTCGATATGCTTGAAGCCGGGCACCACGGAGGCGACGTGGCGCGCGATATCCGATTTCTCGAGCTTCATGCTCGCGTCTGCTGCGATCTCGTCGAGGAATGCCAGCGTCGGCTCGAGGGGAACCAAAGTCGGCACATACGACAACGCGCCCAATGCCGCAAACCCGGTTGGCACCGGGGTCTCGTCGACCGCCACAAACTCTTCGTACGGCTTTTCACCGCTGGTATCGAGTGGTGTCAGCAGAACAGGATAGAAGCCTCGCTTGAGCTCAGCCGCCGTTGCAGCGCAGGCGTTCGCTTCATGCTCGTAGAATGCAGGCTGCAAACCGAGCTCTTGCAGAAGCGACACAGCAATATCAACCAGCGGCCGCAAATGCTCATTTGGATCCAGACGGGGAAAGGTGATGTGTCCAGGTTCGGCGGCGCCGGCGGTCAACAGACAGATCTCAGCTGCTTCCCTGGGGCTGACAAAGTATCGGCGGACCCCGCGAGGTACCGCCAACGGTTGTCGGCGCGCCAGTCGATACAGAAAGCCCTGCAGTAGGCTCCCATTGGAAAAGGCGACATTGGCAAAACGTGTCGAGGTCGCCGAGGACCCATCGCTTCCGATCGAGAACAGCACATGCTCCATGAGACGCTTGCTGGCGCCCATCAAGCTTGTCGGATTCGCGGCCTTGTCAGTGGACACGGCAAAATAGCGCCTTCCGTGACCGTACTTCTGCAGCCATTTGGTGAAGCGATGCATCTTGATCACGTTCGTGTCCAGCATCTGAATGACCGATGGAACGTCCTTCTCGGAACGAACATGTTTGTGAGCGGCAAAGTGCAGCACGAGATCGTAAGCCGGCTCCGACTGCAGCAGCCGTTCGGTTGCCGCACTGCCGTAATCGATCGGCAGCAGCCGGAATTCGCCGCTGACCAGCGACTCAGGACGTGAGCGGAAGTCGCGGACCAGTTCGACGAGACCGTTTTCTGCAAGGTCGATGACGTGGACGGCAGCGGGCGCGTAGGGGAAAAGCAGCTCAAGCGTCGCGCTGCCGATGCTTCCGGCGCCGCCGGTCACCAGGATGCGCCGACCGGTGATTGCTGCCCTAAGCTGGGTATCGTGCGCTTTGATGTCCTCAGCGAAAAGCGACGTCGTCCGACCTGTCGTCAGACGGCTCAACTCGGGATCGAAGAATAGAGACCCGGTGTCCATCAAACCGTTGCCTGAGAAGGCTTTCATAGCATATCCCATTCTTGCTAAGAGAAGGAGGGTCGAAATCCCGGTTTGGAAGCCCCTCGAGTGGGATCCCATTCGAGCCTTTCCGTCAGTCCGCGCCCTCTTTAAGGTGATCGGTGACTATTCTGCAAGGTCGTAAATGAGTGTCATAAGCCCTGAATCTCCCTTGCTCGATTTCGAACTGGTCTTGCGGGAAGAGCGCGTGTTCGTTACCGGACACAGCGGCTTTACCGGCGGCTGGCTCGTCAGCTGGCTGAAGCGCATCGGTTGCGATGTCGCAGGGTTCGCGCTTGAACCTATCACCGAGCCCAGCCTATTCGTCGCGGCAAACGTCGCGGACGGCATCTCGTCGACCATCGGCGATATCCGCGATTTTGCCTCTGTCCGCGACGCCATTGCGCGGCATCGGCCATCAGTAATCATTCACCTCGCAGCGCAGCCGCTGGTATCGAAATCATTTGCCGACCCGATCGGGACCTTTGCCACCAATGCACTCGGTACCGCGCATGTGCTCGAGGCGGCGCGACTCACGCCAGATGTCAAGGCTGTCGTCTGCATCACCACCGACAAGGTCTATCGCGACCAAGACTGGGTCTGGGGTTATCGTGAGCAGGATCCACTTGGTGGCAAGGATCCCTACAGTGCCTCCAAGGCCTGCGCCGAGCTGGTCGCGGCTTCTTATCGGTCGACGCTGGCCGAACGCGGCAACGGCGTGCTGATCGCGAACGCCCGCGGAGGCAATATCATCGGCGGTGGCGACTGGTCGGCTGACCGGATCGTTCCGGATTTTGTTCGAGCTGTAACCAACCGCCAGGCCATTTCCTTGCGTAATCCGGGAGCAGTGCGCCCGTGGCAGCATGTGATGGCGCTGGTCCATGGCTATCTCATTCTGGCCGCGCGCCTCGTGAAGGGAGATCGGGCTGCCGCCGACAACTGGAATTTCGGTCCGAGTGATGACGCCGCGCGCACGGTTCAGGATCTGGTGGAGCGTCTCGGTCTCAGCTGGACCAAGCCCGAGATAACTTACGTAGCCGGAAGCTTCCCAGAGACCCGTTTCTTGCATCTCGATAGCACCAAGGCCCGCGCGCTCCTGGGCTGGGAGCCAATGCTGTCCTTTTCCGAGACCGTGGATCTAACCGCGAGTTGGTATTGCGATTTCACCGACAATCCGCGTGAGGGCTCGCAAATCACCGCTCGGCAAATCGAGTATTACCGCGAGGCCCTGAGCAAGCATGCGGCCCGTTAACGCACTCGTCACTGGTGCCTCGGGCTTCGTCGGCACTCACCTTGTCGCGCGCCTCCTTGCCGATGGCGGCCGTGTCAGCGTGTTGGTGCGGCCATCCAGCGCTTTGCCTTCGGCGTGGCGCGATCGGGTGAAGGTTATCGCGTGCGACGATTTCAGCGAAAGAAACCTGCGGCGGTTGTGCCCCACTCAGGTGGAGAGTGTGTTTCACCTCGCGGCTTATGGAGTCCTGCCCAGCCATCGCGAGAGCGGTGAAATGCTGCACATAAACGTCGTACTGCCCGCCACACTCGCGCGGCTCTGCCGCGACTGGCAGGCTCGGATGATCATGGCAGGCAGCTCAGCTGAATACCGGCGGCCGGCTTCGAGGGTTCCGCTGACCGAAAACGCGCCGCTTGAGGAGGGGAAGCTCTACGGTGCGTCAAAAGCGGCAGGGGGGGTGATGGCAAGCGCGATTGCCAGGGACAGTGGGACGGCTTTTCGATTGCTGCGTCTCTTCAAGGCTTACGGTGCGGGAGAAGCGCCGCATCGTCTGCTGCCGGCCTTGGTCGAGAATCTGAGCCGGGGCGAGCCCGTGGCGCTTTCTGCCGGAACACAAGTGCTCGACTTCGTCCATATCGATGACGTTGTCGACGCTATATTGCGTGCCGATGCGCATTGTTGCGAGAAGGGTGGTGTTGCCACTTGGAACGTTGCAACGGGGTGCGGACACTCGGTGCGCGAATTTGCCGAAAGCGTTGCGCGCGCGATGCATGTGGATTCGTCGCTGCTGAGCTTTGGCGCCATCGGCATGCGTAAGGATGATGAGGCTTGGCTGGTCGGCTCGCCCGATCTAGCTCGCAAAGAGCTAGGCTGGCAACCGTCATTAGGGCTTGATGACGGCGTCCGCGCGGCCGTCGCGGACCTCCAGATCCGAACAAGAGCAGGAATGGGCGCTACGTGATCACGGTGTCTTTAATTGGCGGGCTGGGCAACCAGATGTTTCAATACGCGGCAGGCAAGGCGCTCGCTGAACGTCATGGCGTGCCTCTTGTGCTCGACCTGAGCGGTTTTCGCGACTATGCTGTGCGTTCGTATCTGCTGGACCGACTGCATGTGCCCGAGGCGGGCGGTGCGTTGGGGCAAGCCGAAAGCTTTCAAAAGTTCGCCGCCAGATTTGCGCGAGCCAAATGGAAGGGGAGGATCGATCGGCTACTTGGGCAGGTCGGTCTGCCTAAGATAGTAGCTTCGTCGCAGGAATATCGGGAACCTCATTTCCACTACGATCCTGCATTTGAGGCGCTCGGCCCCTCGGCCGTGTTGTTTGGCTACTTCCAGAGTGAGCGCTACTTCGGCTCGATCTCGGAAAGCTTGAGCGATTGGTTTTCTGCTCGCGAGCCGTTCGGCGATACGGCCGCCGACATGCTTGCGCGTATTGAGACCAGCCCGCTGGCGATATCGGTTCATGTTCGGCGGGGCGACTATCTCAATCCCGGAACGGCCGAATTCCATGGCATTTTGGGAGAATCCTACTACCGCCAGGCGCTTGGACGATTGGAGAGATTGTGTGGCCAGGATTCGGAGCTTTTTGTATTCTCCGACGATCCTCCCGCCGCTGAAAAAGTCCTGGACTTCGCGTCTAGATCGCGCCTTGTGCACGTTCGTGGCGATCCGGAGCGCCCGTGGGAAGACATGGCGCTCATGGCGCGTTGTCACCATCATATAATAGCTAATAGTTCGTTCAGCTGGTGGGGCGCATGGCTCAATCGTTCGCCGCACAAGCACGTCGTTGCCCCCCGCGCGTGGTTTGCGCCGGCCGAATTGGAGAAGACCAACACCGCCGATCTTTACCCAGCCGAGTGGATTTTGGTCTGACATTCGCGATGTCTTCGATAGATCAAACAAAGCGTATTCACGCGCGACCGCCGAAGTGACTCCTGTGACAAACACCCCGCTGGTTTCAATCATCATGTCAATGCGGAACAGCGCCTCGACCGTCGAAGCTGCAGTACGATCGGTTCAGTTGCAGACCATTCGGAACTGGGAACTGATCGTCATCGATGACGGCTCTAGCGATCACAGTAGTGCGATTGTCCAGGGGGTTGGCGACGAGCGTATTCAGCTCGTCCGGCAGCATCGATCTTCTGGACTGGCTTCGCGTCTCAATCAAGCAGTTGCCCTCAGTCGGGGTGAATTCATTGCCCGGATGGACGCGGACGATATTTGCTTCCCGGAGCGACTGCTATGCCAGATCGGGCGATTGAGAGAGGAGCCGCAAATTGATTTGCTTGGCTGCGGAGCCGTCGTGTTCACTAGCGGCGGCGAGCTTGTCGGCGAAATGCCGATTGGCTTAACACATGAAAAAATCGTAGAGCGGCCGTTTGTTGGCTTTCCTTTTCCTCATCCAACTTGGTGTGGCCGAGCGGCCTGGTTCCGATCTCATCCGTACGACAGTCGGCCGATATATGCGGAGGATCAAGACCTTCTGTTAAGAAGTCATCGGGACAGCAGGTTCGCTGGGATCGGAACAGTCCTGCTCGGGTATCGCCAAGATAGACTTAAGCTCCGAAAACTTCTACCCGGGCGGATGTCGCTTATCGAATCGTCTTGGCAATATGGTTGTCGTACGAGACAGATGTTTCCTGCGCTCGCTGGGATCGCAAACCATGTTATCAAAGGGGCGGTCGACATTGCGACTATCGGGTTCGGAATGAATCGGTCGATGCAGCGTAAGCGGTTGAAGCCGATCTCTCAGCTAACCGCAGCACGGTGGAGTGCTGTTGCGAACGAGTTGAATCTATCTGGCAGCTAGACGGCGCGTCCTCAAGTCGACGTTATTCGTTGCCTTTGCCACGAGTGTATGAAGGTGAGGCGTTGGGGGGTGATCAGGATGTCGTCCGACGGCGTCGATCCGGCGAGAAATTTGGGATCGGTATCGCTGGCGCTGATGAAGCCCCTGATTTCCGCGCTGGCGAAGGCGCCGCGGACGGCAGTGAAAGTAGCTGTCGGCTATTTACCTGCCTGCCTGGTCTCGCTCAGATAGGCTTGGTACGCGAGCTTGATGCCG
>NZ_DDOP01000088.1:109002-114973 GCF_002341725.1 Bradyrhizobium sp. UBA2491 | reverse complement strand
GGGACCCATAACCACAGGCACCCGTGGTTAGGCCCGGCTGGGGCCACAGCCCAGTCCAACAACAAAAATTTGTAGTTATGGGTCCCGGCCTTCGCCGGGACGACATCGAGTATGCGGTCCGAGTATTCCGACACACTCACACCGGCAATGCCGTCGAATACTTCACCTGGCTCAACGCAAAGCTCGACTCGATCGAGGCGATGCCGTCGAGGCGGGTCAGCTTGTTCTTCAGGAACGCTTCATAGGACGACAGGTCGGCGGCGACGACGCGGAGGAGATAGTCGCGGTTGCCGGTCATCAGATAACACTCCAGCACCTCGTCCCATTTCGAGATCGCGCGGGCGAAGCGGTTGAGGTCTTCCTCCTTCTGCCGCGCCAGCTTGATCGAGATGAACACCGAGACGTGCAGCCCGAGCGATTTCTGGTCGACGGTCGCGATGTAGCGCGAGATCACGCCGCGCTCCTCGAGCAGCTTGACCCGGCGATGGCAGGGCGACACCGACAGCCCGACCTTGTCGGCGAGCTCCTGCATGGTCATGCGGCTGTCGGTCTGGAGCAGACTCAGGATCTTGCGGTCGATGGCATCGAGGGCAGGCATTGGTATGAACTCGTCGATTGAGGCAGGATCGTGGGAGTTTATCCCAATTTTTCCTGTGCTGTCGCGTGGAATTGAGATTTTCGGCGACCATCGCGGCGGTAACATCGGCGAACTTGCTGGGAGCCTCGCCATGGGAATTGCGCCTGAACGCCTCGACATGCTCACAGCCCTGGCCCGCAAGGTGCTGTGGCTGTCGTCGTGGACCATCCACCACGCCAACCATGTCCGGCCCTCGACCGACGGGCTGAAGGTCGGCGGTCACCAGGCCTCGTCGGCCTCGCTCGCCAACATCATGTCGGCGCTGTATTTCTCGGTGCTGCGCCCGCAGGACCGCGTCGCGGTCAAGCCGCACGCAAGCCCGGTGTTTCACGCCATCCAGTATCTGTTCGGCCACCAGACCCGCGACAAGCTGGAGAATTTCCGCGGCTACAAGGGCGCGCAATCCTATCCGTCGCGCACCAAGGATGTCGACGACGTCGACTTCTCCACCGGCTCGGTCGGTCTCGGCGTGGCGCAGACGCTGTTCGCCTCGCTGGTGCAGGACTACGTCAAGGCGCATGGCTGGCTGAACGACCGGCCCGAGGGCCGCATGATCGCGCTGGTCGGCGACGCCGAGATGGACGAGGGCAACATCTTCGAGGCGCTGCTGGAGGGCTGGAAGCACGGCCTGCGCAACACCTGGTGGGTGGTCGACTACAACAGGCAGTCGCTCGACGCCGTGGTGCGCGAGGGGCTGTGGTCGAAGTTCGAAACCATGTTCCGCAATTTCGGCTGGGACGTGGTGATCGTGAAATACGGCAAGCTGATGCTCGAGGCGTTTGCCGAGCCCGGCGGCGAAGCATTGAAGCGCTGGATCGACAATTGTCCGAACCAGATGTACGCGGCGCTCTGCTTCCAGGGCGGCGCTGCGTTCCGCAAGCGGCTGCACGACGAGATCGGCGACCAGGGACAGGTCACGGCGCTGATCGACCGCCGCAGCGACGATGAACTGCTGGCGCTGATGTCGAATCTCGGCGGTCACGACATGGCGAGCATGATCGAGGCCTTCGAGGCGATCGACCATGATCGTCCGGTCTGCTTCATCGCCTACACCATCAAGGGCGTCGGCCTGCCGATGCAGGGCCACAAGGACAATCACGCCGGGCTGATGACGGTGGCGCAGATGGAGAAGTGGCGCACCGCGCAGAACATCCGCACCGGTCACGAGTGGGACAAGTTCGAGGGCTTGTCGCAGGAGCCGGCGAAGCTCGAGGCGTTCCTGGCGGCCGCGCCGTTCAACCGCGAGGGCCGCCGCCGGCTCTCGGCGCCCGTCATCGACGTGCCGGAACGGTTGGCTTTCAAGGCGTCCGCGCAAATGTCGACCCAGCAAGGCTTTGGTCTGGTGCTGCACGAATTGGCGCGCGGCGACAACGAACTCGCCTCGCGCATCGTCACGACGTCGCCCGACGTCACCGTGTCGACCAATCTCGGCGGCTGGGTCAACCGCCGCGGCCTGTTCGCCAAGGCGGAGAACCATGACCTGTTCCGGCAGGAGAAGATCCCGTCGGCCTTCACCTGGGAATATTCGCCCAAGGGACAGCATCTCGAACTCGGCATCGCCGAGATGAACCTGTTCATCATGCTTTCGGCGCTCGGGCTGTCGCACCAGATCAACGGCGCGCGGCTATTGCCGGTCGGCACGCTGTACGATCCCTTCATCGAGCGCGGCCTCGATGCCTTGAACTATGCCTGCTACCAGGATGCCCGCTTCATGGTGGCGGCCACCCCGTCGGGCATCTCGCTGGCGCCGGAAGGCGGCGCGCATCAGTCGATCAAGACGCCCTTGATCGGGATCGGGCAGGACGGGCTCGCCTCGTTCGATCCGGCCTTCGTCGATGAACTTGCCGTGATCATGGGGTGGGGCTTTGGCCACATGCAGCGCGAGGGCGCCGAGGGTGGTTCGGTTTACTTGCGGCTCTCGACCCGGACGCTGGAGCAGCCGCAACGGATCATGACGCCGGATCTGCAACGCGACATCACCGAAGGCGCCTACTGGATGCGCAAGCCGGGTCCGAACTGCGACCTGGTGATCGCGTATACCGGCACCGTCGCGCCGGAGGCGATCGAGGCGGTCGGCCTGATCGGGGAGAGCCACCGCGACGTCGGTCTCCTGGCGGTAACCTCCGCCGACCGGCTCTATGCCGGTTGGTCCGCAGCGCGGAATTTGCGCCGCGACCGCCGTGGCGTGCAGCATTTGAGTCATATCGAGCGCATGCTGGCGCCGCTCGGCCGCGACTGCGGCATTGTGACCGTGATCGACGGCCATCCGGCCGCGCTCGGCTGGCTCGGCAGCGTGCGCGGCCACCGCCTCGAGGCGCTCGGCGTCGAGCATTTCGGCCAGACCGGCACCATCGCCGACCTCTACCGCCACTACGGCATCGACGCCAACGCGATCATCGATGCCGCGGAAAGCCTGTCGGTCGGCGCCCCGGTGCGGCATCGCAAGATGGCGGTGTAGCCCCGGCTCTCACCACGTGGTCGTCCCGGCGCAGGCCGGGACCCATTACCACAAAAGGGAGTTGTGGACGCGACTCGTTGCCCCAGCATTCTTCTCACCATTAACGGTGGTGGTTATGGGTCCCGGCCTTCGCCGGGACGACGGTTGGAGTCTTGCTACCTGCTGGCCTCGCATCTTATATGCCGTGGGCGTGCACGAGCCGCGCCCCGCATATGGCGGGTTCAATTCGCCCTGCTTTCGTGCAAGGATGCCTGCCGAACGCTCTCCGTTCCCAATTCCATACGCCCCCTACAAGAGGTTTCCGATGGTCAATCGCATGCAATTCTACATCGACGGCGCCTGGGTCGATCCCGTCGTCAAAGGCAAGTCCACCCCCGTCGTCAATCCGGCGACCGAAGAAGCGATGTACGAGATTGCGCTCGGCTCCAAGGCCGATGTCGACAAGGCGGTCGCCGCCGCCAAGCGCGCGTTCGAGACCTATTCCCGGACCAGCCGCGAGGAGCGCATCGCGCTGCTCACCAAGATCGTCGAGGTCTACAAGGGCCGCATGAAGGAGATCGGTGCTTCCGTCTCCGACGAGATGGGCGCACCGCTGCCGATGGCCGAGAAGCTGCAGGCCGGCGCCGGCCTCGGCCACCTCATGAACACCCTCGAAGTGCTGAAGAAGTACGAGTTCGAGGAGACCATGGGCACCGCCGTGATCGTGCGCGAACCGGTCGGCGTCGTCGGCATGATCACGCCCTGGAACTGGCCGCTCAACCAGATCGCCTGCAAGGTCGCGCCCGCGCTCGCCGCCGGCTGCACCATGATCCTGAAGCCGTCGGAGTTCACCCCGACCTCGGCGCTGATCTTCGCGGAAATCCTCCATGAAGCCGGCGTGCCGAAGGGCGTGTTCAACCTCCTCAACGGCCTCGGCCCGGAGGTTGGTGCCGCGATGAGCGAGCACCCGGACATCGACATGATCTCGTTCACCGGCTCGACCCGCGCCGGCGTCGACGTCGCCAAGCGTGCCGCCCCGACCGTCAAGCGTGTCAGCCAGGAGCTCGGCGGCAAGTCGCCGAACGTGATCCTCGAAGGCGCCGATCTCGCCAAGGCAGTGACCGGTGGCGTGATGCACATGTTCAACAACTCGGGCCAGTCCTGCAACGCGCCGTCGCGCATGATCGTGCCGCTCTCCAAGATGAAGGAAGTGGCCGCGATCGCGAAGGGCGTCGCCGACAAGACCAAGGCCGGCGATCCGCGTGCCGACGGCACCACCATCGGTCCGGTGGTCAATCGCGGCCAGTGGGACAAGATCCAGGCGCTGATCCAGAAGGGCATCGACGAGGGCGCAACGCTCGTCGCCGGTGGTCCGGGCCTGCCCGAGGGCGTCAACAAGGGCTTCTATGTCCGTCCGACCATCTTCGCCGACGTCACCAACAACATGACGATCGCCCGCGAGGAAATCTTCGGGCCGGTGCTGACCATCCTCGGTGCCAAGGACGAGGCCGAAGCCGTCAAGATCGCCAACGATACGCCGTATGGTCTGGCCGGTTACGTCTCGGCCGACACCGTGGAGAGCGCGCGCCGCGTCGGCCGCCAGATCCGCGCCGGCAACGTCAACCTCCAGGGCGTGCCGAACGAGCGTTCCGCCCCGTTCGGTGGCTACAAGCAGTCCGGCAACGGCCGCGAGTGGGGCCGCTACGGTCTGGAAGAATATCTCGAAGCCAAGGCGGTCGCCGGCTACAACGCCGCGTAAGCTGGAAGCGCGAGAGACACGAATTTGGCGCCGGGGCGGGTAACTGCTCGGGCGCCAGACGTTTGGGAAGGTAGAAATTTTATCGTCGTCCCGGCGCAGGCCGGGACGACGCGAACTAACCGCCGAGCGCGCCCTGCGTGTTGACATACAGCGCATAGATCGACTGGCTCGCGGCCATGAACAGGCGGTTGCGCTTGACGCCGCCGAAGCAGAGATTTGCGCAGCGCTCCGGCAGCGCGATGCGGCCGATCATGACGCCGTCGGGCGCGAACACCACGACGCCGTCGAGTTCGGGATCGCCCATGCCCCAGCCGCACCACAGATTGCCGTCGATGTCGCAGCGCATGCCGTCGGGCGTGCCGGGGCCCGCATCGATGAAGACGCGCTTGTTGGCAATCGTCTTGCCGTCGGCGGAAACGTCGTAGGCGAGGATCTTGCGGTTCGGCTCGCCGCGCGATTCCACGACGTAGAGAATCTTCTCGTCCGGCGAGAAGCACAGCCCGTTGGGGCCGAGCATGCCCTCGGCAACGATCGTCGCCTTGCCGGTTTCGGGGTCGAGCCGGTAGACGTTGGGCTCGATCTCCGGATCGGCCTTGTAGCCCTCGTAATTGCCGAGCAGGCCGAAGATCGGATCGGTGAACCAGATCGAACCGTCGGACTTCACCACGACGTCGTTCGGCGAGTTCAGCCGCTTGCCGCCGAACGAGTCGATCAGCACCGTGATCGATCCGTCATATTCGGTGCGGACCACGCGGCGGCCGCCATGCTCGCAGGTGATCAGCCGACCCTGGCGGTCGCGGGTGTTGCCGTTGGCGAAGTTCGACGGCTTGCGGAAGATGCTGACCGCGCCGGTCTCTTCCTCCCATTTGAGGATGCGCTGATTCGGGATGTCGCTGCACAACAGATAGCGGCCGTCGCCGAACCACACCGGGCCTTCGGCCCAGCGCAGGCCGGTGGCGATGCGTTCCACGGCGGAGAGCTTCAGCCAGTATTTCTCGAAGCGCGGATCGAGCGCATGGATCGCGGGATCGGGGTAACAGGTCGCGGGACGCCAGCCGGCGGAATGAACATCGGACATTTGCTGTTCTCGTTGTTGTGTTTCCTCTGCGCATGGTTTGCTATCATTGTCGGCCTGCGA
>NZ_DDOP01000088.1:28653-108755 GCF_002341725.1 Bradyrhizobium sp. UBA2491 | reverse complement strand
CAATCAGGAAAGACGAGGGACGGCATGCCACGCATATTGATGACCGGCGCATCGGGTGGAATTGGAACGAGCCTGCGCAAGCTGCTGCCGCCGATCTATCCGGATCTCCTGCTCAGCGACATCAAGCCGCCATCCGATCTCGGCGGACACGAAAAATTCAAGGCGGCCGATCTCGCCGATCTCGCGGCGGTCGAGGCGATCTGCGAGGGCGTCGACGGCATCCTGCATTTCGGCGGCTATTCGGTCGAGGGACCCTGGGATGCGATCCTGCAATCCAACATCATCGGCTGCTACAATCTGTTCGAGGCGGCGCGCAAGCAGGGCGTCAAGCGCGTGATCTTCGCCTCGTCCAACCATGCGGTCGGCTTCTACCCGCGGCATCACCGTATCGGCACCGACGTCACGGCGCGGCCGGACAGCCGCTATGGGGTCAGCAAGGTGTTCGGCGAAGGGGTCGGTGCGCTCTATGCCGACAAGCACGGCATCAAGGTGACGTGCATCCGGATCGGCAATTTCGGCGAGGCGCCGCTCGATCACCGCAGGCTGTCGATCTGGCTGAAGCCGGAAGACCTGGTGCAACTCTGCCGCATCGGCCTCGAGCATCCCGACATCCATTTCGAGGTGCTGTACGGCGCGTCCTACAATGAGCGCTCATGGTGGGACAATCACCGCGCCTACGATCTCGGCTATCGCCCGGCCGGCCGTGGCGAAGACTTCCGCGAGCATGCGATGGCCGAGCAGGCCAAGCTGCCGCCCGATCCAGTCGGCGACTACTACCAGGGCGGCGCGTTCTGCAGCATGGAGTTCGACGGTGACGAGAGCAGGGTGATCGACTGGAAGAAGTGATCAATCGTCGCATTGCGGCAGCTGCTTCACGGCCTCGGTGTGCTCGCGCTGCGGCTCGTTGGAGTTTCGCCCGGACGCCTTGGGCGGGCTTCCGGGCCCGTCATAGGTCTCGGAAAAGTGGGCGAGCGGGAAGCTGAGGCTGATCTTCTGTCCGGTCAGGTTCTTCGCTTCCACCGCGATCGCCTGCGCATGCTTCAGCCGCTGGATCAACTCGGCATTGGCCTCCAGCGTGCCGCCGCAACCGAGCGTGTAGCAGTGAGTCCTGCCGATCTGCATCGGCTCTTCCTGGTCGATGCGGAGGCTGATCGTGCCTTCCAGCATGGTCCGCGTTCCGACATTCGCGGTCAGCAGCGCGCGGGTGCTGCTCTGCGGCGAGATGCTGATGGTGCCGCCCGACGGCGCGCACTTACCGCGCGCGGCGGCCGCGACGAAGCAGCTCGCCTCGGTGAGACAAGTCTTGGCCCAGGGCTCGTAGCTGAGCTCGGTCGCGCGCGGGTCCGCCGCCTTGGCAATTCCGCTCAGCGCGAGCTGGGCAGCAAGCGATCCAATCAACACAGCCACATAGCGCATCGCCGTCTCCTTCACGAGGAGGCCGGGTATCGCGCTATTGCGGCTTTTTGTCGTTGGAGATGCGGACCAGATAATCCGCCTTGCTGTACTGCATGTGATCGACGCAGAGCTGCGCCAGCGCCCAGCTGTCGCGACCCTTCAGGAGCTCGATCATCAGTTCGTGCTGGCGGCGCGACAGCGCGAGGCCCTCGCTGTCGGCGAGGTTCTTGGCGCGCATCGGCAGCGTCAGGTTCATGTAGTCCTGTAGCGATCGGACCAGGTAGGGATTGCCGCAGGCGGAGAACAGCGCGAGGTGGAATGCATCGTTGGTCTCGTGAATGCCGCGCATGTCCTGCGCGTCGGCCTTGACGCAGTAATGCCGTTGCAGCTCGCTCAATTGGTCGATCAGGCTTTCCGGTGCGGGCAGGGCGATCATCAGCGCGGCCTGGCGCGTCAGCATCTCGCGCACCTCGTAGATCTGGCGCACTTCCTCGGCCGAATAGAACCGCACCGTGGCGCCGACATTCTTCTCGCGCAGCACGATGCCCTGGCGCTCGAGCTGGAACAGCGCTTGGCGGACGAAATGCCGGCTCGCGCCGTAGCGCTGCATCAGCGTATCCTCGACCAGCCGTAGGCCCGGCGCAAAGCGGCCAAAGATGACGTCCTCTTCCAGCCGGCGGATCACTTCCGCCTGTTCTTCCTCGCGCGAGGGGGTCTGGAGTTCGGACGGGATGGGCTCGGCTTTCATGGGCTCTCGGCTTCGGGGGGCGATGCCCTGAGGTCAACATGACGCCCTGGCTATTGTCAATAATGGGGGCGATTCTGCCGCAGGGCAGCCGCTCGTTGCCGCCAGATTATCTCATATTGACAATAATTCCCGCCGCTCCTTAAGTGCCGCCTGATAACCACGGGATGAGAAGAAAATGGCCGACGGACTTCGCAAAGGACTGACCAGCTATGGTGACGCCGGCTTCTCGCTGTTCCTGCGCAAGGCCTTCATCAAGGCGATGGGCTATTCGGACGACGCGCTCAATCGCCCGATCGTCGGCATCACCAACACCTACAGTGACTACAACCCCTGCCACGGCAACGTGCCGCAGATCATCGAAGCGGTGAAGCGCGGCGTGATGCTGTCTGGCGCGATGCCGTTCGTGTTCCCGACCATCTCGATCGCCGAGAGCTTCGCGCATCCGACCTCGATGTATCTGCGCAATCTGATGGCGATGGATACCGAGGAGATGATCCGCGCCCAGCCGATGGATGCGGTGATCGTGATAGGCGGCTGCGACAAGACCCTGCCGGCACAGATCATGGCGGCGATCAGCGCCGATCTGCCGACGGTCGTGATTCCGGTCGGCCCGATGGTGGTCGGCCATCACAAGGGCGAGGTGCTCGGCGCCTGCACCGATTGCCGCCGGCTGTGGGGCAAGTATCGCGCCGGCGAGATCGACGACACCGAGATCGAGGCGGTCAACGGGCGCCTTGCGCCTTCCGTGGGCACGTGCATGGTGATGGGCACCGCCTCCACCATGGCCTGCATCACCGAGGCGCTGGGCCTGTCGCTGCCGATGAGCGCGACGATCCCGGCGCCACATGCCGAACGCTTCCGCTCCGCCGAGGCCAGCGGCCGCGTTGCCGCCGAGATGGCGAAGACCAAGGGGCCGAAGCCGAGCGAGATCCTGACGTCGGCTTCGTTCCGCAATGCGCAGGTCGTGATGCAGGCGATCGGCGGCTCGACCAACGGGCTGATCCACCTCACCGCGATCGCCAACCGTTCGCCGCACAAGATCGACCTCGCGGCGTTCGACAAGCTCGGCCGCGAGGTCCCCGTGCTGGTCGACCTCAAGCCGTCCGGCGAGCACTACATGGAGCACTTCCATCATGCCGGCGGCGTGCCGAAGCTGATGGCACAACTCGGCGAACTCATCGACTTGGACGCCAGGACCATCACCGGTCAGACCTTGCGCGAGGTCGTCGCCAACGCCGAGGACGTGCCGGGGCAGGATGCGATCCGCTCCAAGGCCAACCCGATCAAGTCCGAAGGTGCGATGGCGATCCTGCACGGCAATCTCGCGCCGCGCGGCGCCGTGATCAAGCAGTCGGCGGCGAGCCCGAAGCTGTTGCAGCACACCGGCCGTGCCGTGGTGTTCGAGTCGGTCGAGGACATGACGCTGCGGGTCGACGATCCCGCGCTCGACGTCACCGCCGACGACGTGCTGGTGCTGCGGAATGCCGGCCCGAAGGGCGCACCTGGCATGCCGGAGGCGGGTTACCTGCCGATCCCGAAGAAACTCGCCCGCACAGGTGTGAAGGACATGGTCCGGATCTCCGATGCGCGGATGAGCGGCACCGCGTTTGGCACCATCGTGCTGCACATCACGCCGGAGTCCGCCGTCGGCGGCCCGCTCGGCCTGGTGCGGAACGGCGACATGATCCGGCTCGACGTCGCCAAGCGCAGCATCGATCTCTTGGTCGACGAGGCCGAGTTGCAGAAGAGGCGCGCGGCGCTTGCACCGGCCGGCACGCCGGACTGGGCCAAGCGCGGTTACGCGCATCTCTTCAACGAGACCATCCTGCAAGCCGACGAGGGCTGCGATTTCGATTTCATGCGCGCCAAGGGAAAGTAACGGGCGTCGTCCGCGTAGCGGCGGAATTGTCGATAATTCCTGCCGCGCGCCCCAAGATATCGCACAGTGGTCGCTGAATTCTCCTGTTTTATTGACAATCCCGCGGGACTGGTGGGATGATCGCGTCAATCAAAAACCGGGGGAGCGTCGCGATGGGCACTTCAGCCAAGATCGTCGGGATCGCCATGGCCGCGGCAGCGCTGCTGCTGCCGTCGAGCGTCGGCGCGCAGGAGGTCAAGCACTTCCGCTTCGCCTACGACCAGCCGCGCAACACCGGCTATTCGGTCGCCGGTGATCTGTTCGCCGACAAGCTCAAGGAATTGAGCAAGGGGACGATGATCGTCGATCAATATCCCGGCGCGCAGCTCGGCCAGGAGCCGCAATTGCTGCAACTCGTGAAGTCGGGCGATATCGAGTTCGCCATCATCTCCTCCGCCAACACCGCGACGATCTCGCCGCAGGCCGGCGTGATGTCGCTGCACTTCCTGTTCCGCAACGATGCCCATGTGATCAAGGCGCTGGCCGATCCGCAGGTGTTCGACGCCATCAAGACGATGATCGACGACACCGCGCAGGGCCTCCATGTGATCGGTACCGGCTCGCAAGGCGTACGGCATATCTACAGCAAGAAGGAGATCCACAATGTCGGCGACCTCAAGGGCGTGAAGGTGCGCGTGCAGGCGACCGCGACCGAGGACACCATGTTCCCGGCCTATGGCGCACAGACCGTGCACATGCCGTTCGGCAGCGTCTACACCTCGCTGCAAACCGGGGTGGTCGACGCCGCCGAGAACAGCATCAACGTCTATCTCGTCAACAAGCATTACGAGGTCGCGCCGGTGCTCTCGATCACCGAGCACGAGGCCAACAACGCGCTGCTGTTCGTCTCCGACAAGCTATGGCAGAGCCTCTCCGCCGAGCAGAAGGGCTGGGTGCAGGCCGCCGCCAACGAGGTCAGCGCCAAGGAGCCGCAAAAAGCGTTCGAGCTGGAGCGGAGCGCTCTCACCAAGCTGAAATCGTTCGGCGTCAAGGTGGTCGAGGACGTCGACAAGAAAAGCTTCACCGCGATCGCCGATCCCTATCTCGACAAGCTGGCCAAGGATCTCGGCCCGCATGCGGAGAAGATCAAGAACCTGATCCGCGCGATCAATTAGAGCCCGGGTCGACGGGGAGCGCGCCATGGCCATCGCCGACAGACTGGTGCTGCAACGGCAGCGGCATCTGAAGTGGCGGGCGCTCGACCGGCTCGAACTGATCCTGATGATGCTGTGCGGGCTGTTGTGCTTCGGCTTCTCGCTCTCGGTGACCGCCGACATCGTCACCCGCACCATCGGGCATCCCTGGCTGTGGCTCCAGGAAGTGACCTCGACGCTGTTCATCTATGCGATCTTCATCGGTGCCGCGGCCGCGACCAGGCGCAACGATCATCTCTATCTCACCGCGATCTCGGAGGCGATGCACGGCCGGTCGCGGCTGGTCATCGAAATCGTGATCCGCCTGGTGGTGCTCGGCGTCGCCTTCTGCCTGGTCTGGTACGGCTATCTGAACTATTTGCGCGGCTTCGGTAGCTTCCGGCTGCCGTCGGGTACGCCGATCGCCTCGCTCTATGTGGTGATCCCGCTGTCCGGCCTCCTGATCGGCCTGTTCACGATCGAGCAGCTCGTCAACGGCATCCGTAACGGCTTCGATCATCCCGAGCCGCCCGACGACCTCGCGATTCCGGTGGTCAACACGGGAGCGCAGCCGTGAGCGCACCGGTCGTGCTTGCGCTGATGTCGTTCTGCTTCCTGTTCTTCGGTTATCTCGGCGTGCCGGTGCCGTTCTCGCTGATGGCCGGCGTCTTCGTCGGCGCGCTGCTGTCGGATGTCTCGCTGGCGGCGATCATCCAGAAGATCTTCGACGGCGTCGATTCCGAGGCGCTGCTTGCGATCCCGTTCTTCCTGCTGGTCGGCGAGCTGATGAGCTCGGCCAATGTCGTGGTCCGCATCGCCAACCTGTCGGTCTCGCTGGTCGGGCATATCAGGGGCGGGCTGTCGCAGGTCGTGGTCGTCTTCAGCATGTTCTTCTCGGAGATGTCGGGCTCGACCACCGCCGACGTCGCCGTCATGAGCCGGGCGCTCGGCGGGCCGATGAAGCGGGAAGGCTATGAGCCGGCCTTCATCGCCGCGATCATCGCCTCCGCCTCGACCATCGCGGCGCTGGTGCCGCCGAGCATCACGGCGGTGGTCTATGGCGCGGTCGGCAATGTCTCGATCGCCGGCCTGTTCATGGCGGGCGTGGTGCCCGGGCTGATGATCGGCTTCGGGCTGATGATCTATTGCTATTTCTTCGGGCCTTCAGGCCTGCGCAAGCCGCGCGCGCCGCTGCGCCAGGTCGCGTTCGCCGCCGGCGACGCCGCGCTGCCGCTGATGATCCCGGTGATCCTGCTCGGCGGCATCCTGACCGGCTGGTTCACCCCGACCGAGGCCGGCGTGGTCGCGGTCGCCTACATCATCATCGTGGTGATCCCGGCGCTGAACCGCGGACACCTGAGGAAGATCCCATACGATTTCTGCCTGGCCGGCCTGATCTTCTCGCTGCCGCTGATCACGATCGGGGCGGCGAATGCATTCGGCTGGATGCTCGCTTACCTGCGCGGCGCGATCTACATCGCCGACTGGATCACCTCGATCGCCGGCAACGATCCCCACCTCATCATGCTCTTGATGGTGTTGCTGTTCACCGTGGTCGGCGACTTCATCGAGCCGGTCCCGACCATCATCATCTTCATGCCGCTGGTCAACGCGCTGACCCAGGCCGGCGATATCAACGGCGTGCATATGGGCGTGGTGCTGATCGCGACGCTTGCCTTCGGCCTGATCACGCCGCCTTACGGGTTGGTGCTGTTGATGGCCTCGAAATTCGTCGGCGTCAGCTTCGCCAAAGCGCTGCGGGCGGCGTTGCCGATCTACGTCGTGTTCCTGATCACGATCTGCTTCACGATCTATTTTCCGAAGGTCGTGCTGTGGCTGCCCAAGCAGGTGATCCCGGAGTCTGTCGGCTGCTTCAAGGCGCCGGGCGGCACCGGCTACATCTGCCCGAACTAGCCGATCTGCTCCAGCTTCCAGCCATTGCCGTTCCGCGCGTAGCGGAATGGCGTCTCGTGGTGGTTCTCGAAGAAGCCGCCGCACAACACCTCGGCCATCGCCTGCATCACGCCGTCATGGCAGACGAACAAGATGTCGGCGCGCGGATGCCGCTGCTGCCATGCCGCCACGCAACGTAGCGCGCGCTCGGACACCGCGGGCCACGGCTCGCCATCGGCAGGGAGGATCGTGGTGATGTCCTCCATCGCGGTGATGCCATGCTGTTGCATGGCCTCGCGGATCGATTGGCCCTCGAGGCTGCCGAAATCGCACTCGATGATGCCGGCATCGATGCTGATGTCCTTGGACAGCGTCGCCGCCACGACCTCCGCGGTCTGGACGGCGCGGCGCAGCGGGCTTGCAACGATCGCTGCAACCGCGACGCCGGCCAATCGGCGCGCCGCGGCATGTGCCTCGGCGATGCCGTCCGCGTTCAGGGCATTGTCGGTCAGGCCCTGAAAGCGGCCCTCCCGATTCCAGTCGGTGGTCCCGTGCCGCAGGCACAGGAACGAGCGCGAAGGAAATGCCACGCGGTCACTTCGACTTGCTGGTGAACTTCTTCACGGCGACGCGGAAATCGTCGGTATGCATGGTCGTGATGATCTTGTGTTCCTCGGCATCGAGCTGCTGCTTGGTCGGCGTGGTGGCCGCCTGATAGACCAGTGATTTGGTCGCCGCGATCGCGGCGGGCGGATTTTTCGCCAGCCGCTCGGCGAGTTGCCTTGTGGCCGCCTTCAGCTCAGTCGCGGGGACGGTCTTGACGACCAGCCCCCATTCATAGGCTTGCTGCGCGGTGAAGCCATCCTCGGCAAGGAAAATCTGCAACGCGCGACGGGTGCCGACCGTGCCCACGATGCCGACCGTGCTGCCGCCATCCGGCGAGACGCCGATCTTGGCATAAGCAGGCGTGAAGCGGGCATCGTCCGCGGCGATACACAGATCGGTCACGAAGGCGAGGCCCATGCCGGCGCCGGCCGCCGACCCATGCACGCTGGACAGCACGATCTTGGGCATCCGCCGCACCGTCTCGATGAAGGCGTGGTAGTGATGCAGCATCTCGCCGACCACGGGGGCGATGTTGTTGGCTTCGGCGGCGGCGCCGATGGTCTGCAGATCGCCGCCGGCGCAGAAGGCGCGGCCTTCGCCCTCGATCACCAGCACGCGGACATCCTTGTTGGCTTCGATCTCGGCACTGAGCTGCTCGAGCTTCCTGGCGATCGTCAGATCGATCGCATTGAACGCGGCCGGCCGGTTCAGCGTGATGGTCGCGACGGCGCCGTCGATACGGAGCAAGGCGGGATCGTTGGGGGAGGCGGGATCTGGCATTTTGAGGACCTTGGGCTTGTTGGTTCCGGGCATTTAAGGCCTTGGCGGGAGCCGTGGCAATCCGGCGCGCCGCCATAGGCGGTTGTGGGGTACCCAGATTTGCCGGGGACCCCCTTGCGTCCGCGCGAGCCATGAGGCCAAATGGCCCGCGCCTTCGGTACGCAGACACGAGCGCTGTGGGGACGGGGCAAGCAAGCTAACATCGACAAGAGGAAACAGCATGGGTCACTCCTGCTCGCGCGAATTTGGGTTGTTCCGATGACAGGCTCGGTCATCATCGTCGGCGCCGGACATGCCGGCTTTCAGCTCGCGGCGTCGCTCCGCCAGGCCGGCTTCGCTGAGCGCATCGCCCTGCTCAATGACGAAGGCCATTTGCCGTATCAGCGGCCGCCGCTGTCGAAGGCCTATCTGAAAGGCACCGGCGGGCCCGAGACCCTGATGTTCCGGCCCGAGAAATTCTACCACGACAACAAGATCGAGCTGATCACCGACCGGGCGCACGCGGTCGACCGCGATGCGCGGAAAGTGGCACTCGCCTCCGGCGCGTCGCTCGACTACGGCCATCTGGTGTTCGCGACCGGTGCGCGCAACCGGCTGCTCGATATTCCCAACGCCAGGCTGGACGCAGTGCGCTATCTGCGCATCCTCGACGAGAGCCAGGCGCTGCGCGAATTGATCGCACCCGGCATGCGGGTCGTGGTGATCGGCGCGGGCTTCATCGGGCTCGAATTCGCCGCTACCGCGCGAGCGAAAGGCCTCGAGGTCGATGTGGTCGAGCTCGCTTCCCGCGTGATGGCGCGCGCGGTGACCGCGGAGATTTCCGAGTTCTCGCAGGCGCGTCACGCCGCGGCCGGCATCCGGATTCATCTCGGCGTGCAGGTCACGGCGATCGAGGCCGATGGCGCCAGTGTCACCGGCGTCAGCCTGAGCAACGGCACGCATATCCCGGCCGATCTCGTCGTGGTCGGCGTCGGCGTGCTGCCGAATGTCGAGCTGGCCGCAGAGGCCGGCCTTCCGGTCGCATCCGGCATCATCGTCGACGAGCATCTCTTGACCGCCGATCCCAACGTCTCCGCAATCGGCGATTGCGCGCTCTACACCAGCAAGCGCTTCGGCGGATCGCTGCGGCTGGAATCGGTGCAGAACGCGACCGACCACGCGCGCTGTGTCGCGGCGCGGCTGACCGGCAAGACCGAGGTCTATGACGGCCTGCCGTGGTTCTGGAGCGACCAGGGGCCCGACAAGCTGCAGATGGCGGGTCTCACCACCGGCTACGACCGCGTCGTCGTGCGCGGCGACCGCGCCCAGGGGGCATTCTCGGCGTTCTGCTATCGCGGCGACAGGCTGCTCGGCATCGAGTCGGTGAATCGCGCCGGCGATCACATGTTCGGACGCAGGCTGCTTGGCGCCGGCGGCTCGATCACGCCGGAGCAGGCCGCGGATGCGAGCTTTGATTTGAAGAGCGCGCTGACGTAAACGCAAACAAGCGTCGTCCCGGCGCAGGCCGGGACCCATACGCCGCGGCGGACGTTGTGCAAACGACTCGTCGTTCCAGCGTCCCTCAACAATGACCATTCGTGGTTATGGGTCCCGGCCTGCGCCGGGACGACTCGTGGAAAGAACGGCGTTCACCTCATCCGCCGTCGGCATCGACGGCGCAGCCCCCATCCGTTGCACGCAGATCGAGGCGGCGGCGTTGGCGTAGGCCAGGGCGTCGCCGAGCGGTCTGCCGATCGCGAGCTGCGAGGCGAGGGCGCCGACGAAGCAATCGCCGGCGCCTGTGGTGTCGACGGCCTTGACCTCGCGTCCCGGCACCAGCAGCGGCTGGCCCTCGACCAGCGCCAGAACGCCGCGCTTGCCGAGCGTGACGCAGACGATCTTGCCTTGCCCCATGGTTCGCGCCGCTTCGGCAAAGCGGGAGGCGGTATCGTGGTCGCTGAGCTCCGTTCCAGCGAGGAGGCCGAGCTCGGTCTCGTTGAGGATCAGGATATCGACCAGATCCAGCAGCGTCTTGTCGGCCTGTTTCGCCGGCGCCGGATTGAGGATCGTGGTGACGCCGGCCGCGCGGGCACGTCTGAAGAACGCGGCGATGGTCGGCAGCGGAATCTCGAACTGGCTGACCGCGACGTCGCCCTTCGCAAGCGCGGGGGCCGCGACGTCGTCGGCATCGACCAGTCCGTTGGCACCCGGCATCACGACGATCGTGTTGTCGGCATGGGCAAGCGTGATGATCGCCGTCCCGGAATGCGCACCGTCCGTGTCCTTGACGAAGGCGAGATCGACGCCCTGCGCGGCAAGGAATGCTCGCAGCTCCCTGCCGAATGCGTCGGTGCCGAGCCGCCCGATCAACGTGGTCGGAATGCCGAGCTTGGCCGAGGCGACCGCCTGGTTGGCGCCCTTGCCGCCGGGAAAATACAGCACGGCCTGGCCGGCCACGGTTTCGCCGACCCGCGGATGGCGCTCCGCGGTCGCCACCACGTCCATGTTGATGCTGCCGGCGACGAAGACGCGGCCCATGGCTAGCCCCACTCAGGCGTCGGCACGAAACTCCTGCTTGACCGCCGCGATATCGGCGAGCGTCGGCAGGCCGGCCTCGTTGCCGAGCTTCTGGATCTTGAAGGTCGACGCCGCGCGCGCGAACTTGAAGTGCTCATGCCAGCCCTTGCTCGGATTTGCGAGGTAAGAATAGATGTAGGCGCCGTGGAAGACATCGCCCGCGCCGTTGGTGTCGATCACCCGCTCGCGCGGGATCGGGAATGCCGGCAAGGTTCGCACCGCGCCGGCCTCGTCGTACCAGAGCAGGCCACGCTCGCCCATGGTGACGCCGCCGACCTTGCAGCCGCGGCTCTTGAGATAGTCGAGCATCTGCTCTGGCGTCTTGTCCATCTGCTCGCACAGCCGCTCGGCGACGATCGCAATGTCGATGAAGGCGAGCAACTCGTGGGTGTTGGTGCGCAGGCCGCCGCCGTCGAGCGAGGTCAGGATGCCGGCCTCGCGGCACAGCTTCGCGTAATGGATCGCAGCGTCCGGCTGGTGGCCGTCGATGTGCAGCGCGCGGCAGCCATCGATGTTCAGCAGCGGAAACGGATGGATGTGCTGGTCGTCGCGGCAGCGCACGATGGCACGCTTGCCGTCATGGGGCATGATGAAGGACAGCGAGGAGGAGTTGACCTTGCGCGGATGGAACGAGATGCCGTACCTGTCGGCCATGTCCCAGAACATCCGCCCCAGCCAGTCATTGGCCATGGTGGCGATCAGGTCCGGCTCGATGCCGAGCTTGGCGCAGCAGAACGCCGCGGTCACCGCGTTGCCGCCGAACGACACGGCATAGGCGTCCGCGACGTGCTTTTCGTCGCCGACCGGCATGTGATCCGTGATGAAGGTGACGTCGATATAGGTCTGTCCGATGAAGAGAGCCTGCATTCGCTTTCCGTCGTCGCTTGGTGTGGTCCCGGCCGGTGACCAGACTAGCACTGCTGGTCGGCCGACATCGCTGAAAATATTCGCAACCTTGCCTGGTTTGCGGGTACAGATGGGGCGGGCGAGCAGATCGAGGACCGTTCTGGCATTCGGCATAACGGCCGCGCGCAGCCCGTGGTTCCGGGATGCGCAAGGGAGGAGCACAATGACGGCAGATTCGGGGAGGCCGCAACCATGATTACAGGTCTCGATCATGTCGTCGTCCTGACCAGCGACATCGCGGCCGCCAGCGCCGCCTACGAGACGCTGTTCGCGCGGGCGCCGGCCTGGCGCAACAGCGGCGACGGCGCGAACCGCGTGCTGTTCACGCTCGACAACACCACGCTGGAATTGATGGCGCCGCGCGGTGATGAGGACGCCGCGCAACGCGTCCGCGGCGCGCTCGCCACCCAGGGCGAAGGGCTTGCGAGCCTCTGCTTCCGCACCAGCGACATCGCCAGGACGCATCGTAGGCTCGAGCGGCTGACGCTGAAGCCCGAGCCGGTTGCCGAGGTCGAGAGCCGCGACGAGGCGAGCGGCGCCACGCTGTCGTGGAAGCGCACCCGCGCTGCGACCGAGGCGACGCGCGGCGTGCGCATGTTCTTCTTGGAGCGGGATCAGGAGCGGCCGCTGTCGGTGCGCACCACGCCGGCTTCGATCACCGCGATGGATCATGTGGTGGTCGCGACCGCCGACCCGGAGCGTGCGGCGGCGCTCTATGGCGCGCGGCTTGGGCTCGACATGGCGCTGGACCGCTCGCATCCCGATTGGGGGCGGCTGATGTTCTTCCGCTGCGGCGATCTCGTCGTCGAGGTCACGCACCGGCCGGGCAAATCAGAGGCCGACGCCCCGGACCGGCTGCGCGGCATCTGCTGGCGCGTCGCCGACATCGATGCCACGCATGCGCGGCTGGTTGCCGCCGGCGTCGACGTCTCGGAGATTCGTACCGGCCGCAAGCCCGGCACGCGTGTGATGACGGTGCGCAACGGCACGTGCGGTGTGCCGACGCTTCTGGTGCAGCCCTCTCAGGGGAAGCCAGACTAGGCCGCGCTTCGGCTGCGCGTCTTCCCGGCAGCGTGCGTGGGATCTCGTCATTCCGGGGTGCGCCTCTTGGCGCGAGCCCGGAATCCATTCATCCAACGTACGTTCGGTTCGATGGATTCCGGGTTCTCGCTTCACGAGCCTCGGAATGACGAAGGGACACCGCGAGAAATATTCCCGCGCCACCATCGCGACAACATTCGTTCTCAAACGTCGCGCGTCATGCTAGGTTGATTGATCCAGCATCACCGGGCGATCGATTTGGCCAAGGCAAAGCGAATACAGAGATGGCAGCGCGACCCGGAAGGGATGCGGCTGCGGATTCTCGAGGCGGCCAAGCAGGAATTCGCCGCCCATGGCCTTGCGGGCGCGCGGGTCGATCGCATTGCGGCCAATGCCGGCGCCAACAAGCGCATGCTGTACTACCATGTCGGCAACAAGGAGGATCTCTATCTCGAGGTGCTGGAAGGCGCCTATGAGAAGATTCGCGCCGAGGAGCGCACGCTCGATCTCGAGCATCTCGATCCTCCTGAAGCGATCGGGCGTTTGATCGACTTCACCTGGAACTATTTCCTGCGCAATCCCGAGTTCCTGGCATTGCTGAACACGGAAAACCTCGCCAAGGCAAAGCACCTGAAGCGCTCGACCAAGGTCAAGTCGATGCACTCGCCCTTTGTCGAGATGATTCGAACGGTGGTGACGCGCGGCGTCGAGAGCGGCGATTTCCGCGTCACGGTCGATCCGGTGCAGCTCTATATCTCGATCGCGGGGCTTGCGTTCTTCTATCTCTCCAACAGCGCCACGCTCAGCGTGATCTTCGGCCGCGACCTGCTCAAGAAGGACGCCCGCGACGAGCGTCTCGAGCACATGATCGCGCTGGTGCTGGCGGCGCTGACCGGCAAGTCCACCGCCGCGTTCGGCGCGATGCCGGTGCGGCACGCCGCGGAACACCGCGTGGTGTGACGGCCTGCGGTATCGTCCGCGGCCCGTATCCATAAAATCTCGTCTGACGAAAGTAGGGGATTCCAGCGCGATTTCGTCGCGTGCCGGGGGCTGGACAGTAATTATCCAACGGGTTAATTTCTGACCGAACGAGAGAGACTGCAAGGGAGTGGGGACGTGGCGGAGGCAAAGAGCCCTTCGGGCCTGTCGAAGGTGCTGAACGCGGCGTGGCTGCGCCCGTTCCTGTTCCTGGTGGTCATCGTGGCCGCCTGGGACCTCTCGATCCGCCTGTTCCACATCCCGGCCTATCAGATCCCGTCGCCCGGCGACGTCGTCGCGGTGCTGTGGAGCGACTGGCCGGAGCTGCTGCGGCAGTCCTGGCCGACCACCTACGCGACGCTTTGCGGTTTCCTGCTGTCGGCGCTGTTCGGCATTCCCGTTGCCATGCTGATCGCGGGCTCGAAGACGGTCGAGAGCTACGTCTATCCGCTGCTGGTGTTCTCCCAATCGGTGCCGAAGATCGCGATCGCGCCGTTGTTCGTGGTGTGGTTCGGCTTCGGCATCATTCCCAAGGTGATCTCGGCGTTCCTGCTCGGCTTCTTCCCCGTCGTGGTCTCGGCGGTGCAGGGCTTCAAGTCGGTCGATCCCGACATGGTCGATCTGGCGCGCGCGATGCAGGGCAGCCGCTTCAAGGTGTTCTGCGCGGTCAACCTGCCGCACGCGATGCCCGCGATCTTCTCCGGCCTGAAGGTCTCGGTGACGCTCGCGGTGGTCGGTGCCGTGGTCGGCGAGTTCGTCGGCTCCAATTCCGGCATCGGCTATGTGATGCAGCGTTCGATCGGCACCTTCGACCTGCCGACGATGTTCGCCGCGCTGGTGATCCTGGCGCTGCTCGGCGTCATCCTGTTCTGGATCGTCGACCGCATCGAGCGGCTGGTGATCCCCTGGCACGTCAGCCAGCGCGACGACATCAGCTTCGCTTCCTAGCGCAGCAACCGAACAAGCGGTCCACACAAGGGCCGGATCATCGAGGGAGAACAACCATGAAGCGTTTGATTGCGGTCGTGGGCACCGCATTGGTCTGGAGCGCGCTGGCAGTGGCACCGGCATCCGCGGCCGACAAGGTCGTGCTGATGCTGAACTGGTACGTCTATGGCGAGCACGCGCCGTTCTATTACGGCAAGGCCAAGGGCATCTACGCCGCCGAGGGCATCGACCTCGAGATCCAGGAAGGCCGCGGCTCGGCTGCGACCACACAGGCGGTGGCCGCCAAGACCGCGGATTTCGGCTATGTCGACGTGCCCACGATGATGCGCGCGGCGGTGAAGGGCGCGCCCGTGATCGCCACCGGTGTGCTGTTGCAGACCAGTCCGATGTCGGCCATGGGCTTCGTCGACAAGAACATCAGGAAGCCGGAGGACATCAAGGGCAAGACGGTCGCGATCACGCCGGCGGATTCGATGACGCAGATCTGGCCGCTGTTCCTGAAGAAGACCGGCCTGAAGGAAAGCGACTTCCATACCGTCGCCGGCGACGGCCAGACCAAGCTCAACGCCGTCATCAACGGCCAGGCCGATCTGCTGCTCGGCTATGTCATGGACCAGTCGATGAAGATCAAGGACGCCACCGGCAAGGACGTCTATCCGATCAAGTTCGCCGACTACGGCATCAACATGGTCTCGTCGGGCATCATCGCGAACTCGGATTATGTGAAGGCCAACGCAGATTTGGTCCGCCGCTTTATGTCGGCGACGACCAAGGCGGTGGAGGCCGCGGAGAAGGACCCGAAAGCGGCGGCGCAGTCGATCCTCGACGCCAATCCGAAGGGCGGCAAGATCGACACGCTGACCCAGGGCTTCGAATTGACGATCCCGCTCTATCGCACGCCGGAGACCAAGGACAAGCGGCCGTTCCAGGTCACCGACCAGAACATGACCGAGTCGGTCGATCTGATGGTCGAATATGGCGGCCTCGACGCCAAGGCGAAGGCCAATCCGAAGGCGTTCTACACCAACGACTATCTGCCGAAGGGTAATTCGTAAGCCATGAAATCGGCGATCAGGAGTGCTGCCGAGCAGCCCGCCGCGCATCTGCGCCTGGTGTCGGACCGCGCGACCGGCACCGCGCCGGGCATCAGGCTGTCGGGCGTGTCGAAGACCTACCGGTCGCGTGACGGCGATGTGCCGTCGCTGCGGCCGCTCGACTTCACCATCAACGACGGCGAATTCTTCGTCGTGGTCGGGCCGTCCGGCTGCGGCAAGTCGACACTGCTGAAAATGATCTCGGGCCTGCTGCCGCCGACATCAGGCGAGGTGCTGGTCGACGGCGAGCCGGTGACGAAGCCGCACGGCAATGTCGGCATCGTGTTCCAGAATGCCTTGCTGCTGCCGTGGCGCAACATCCTCTCCAACGTGATGCTGCCGATCGACATGAAGCGGCTCGCCCGCGACAAATATCTCGATCGCGCCAAGGCGTTGTTGAAATTGGTGGGGCTCGAAGGTTTCGAGAAGAAGCTACCCTGGCAGCTCTCCGGCGGCATGCAGCAGCGCGCCTCGATTTGCCGGGCACTGGTGCACGATCCCAAGATCATGTTGATGGACGAGCCGTTTGGCGCGCTCGACGCCATGACGCGGGAGCGGATGAATGTCGAGCTGATGCGGATCCAGCGCGAGACCGGCAAGACGGTGCTCCTGATCACGCACTCGATTCCCGAAGCCGTGTTCCTCGCCGACCGCGTGCTCGTGATGACCGAGCGTCCCGGCGCGATCGCTGCGATCTATGACGTGCCGATGCCGCGGCCGCGCTCGCTCGAGACGATGTCCGATCCCGTCTTCACCGAACTGGTGCAGCGCATCCGCAAGCATTTCTTCACCCAGGGATCGCTGGACTGAACCGAGCCGACGATGCCGCATCGCCTCAAAGTCAAAGATATTGCCTTCTTCGAACGGCCGCTGCCCTTCGCCCGGCCGTTCCGTTTCGGCGCCGTGACGGTCAACGCCGCGAGGCAGGTCTTTGTGCAGGTCGAGATCGAGGTGGAAGGCAAGGGCCGCGCCACCGGCGCCAGCGCCGAGATGCTGGCGCCGAAATGGTTCGACAAGCGGCCGCATCTGACGCCGGACCAGACGGTTGACGACCTGCGCCGCTCGCTTGCCATCGCACGCGAGCTCTATCTGGCGAGCCGGGGTTTTGATACCGCGTTCGGCCTGCACGCTGCTTGCATCGGTACCCAAGTCGAGGCTTGCGCGAAACTGGACATTCCTCCGCTTGCCGCGATTTTCGGCCCGGCTGAGATCGACAAGGCCATTCTCGACGCGCTGCTGCGCTGTGTCGGTACCAACTTCTTCGATGGCATGGCGGCAAACATTGCAGGTATCGACGCGAGGTTATCTCCCGACCTGCGGGACGATGATGTCGCGAAGGTCCTCGTTCTGGCCAACGAATACCGCAACCATCGGATTCCGATCCGTCATACCGTCGGCCTCGATGACAAGATCGATGGCGAGGGCGGCGTCGCCGACTCCAGGGAAAATAGCGGCGCGCGCTGGTTCAAGCTCAAGCTCAACGGCGATGTGGAGCACGACGCAGCGCGACTGATCCGCATCGGCAAGGAGCTCGCTTCGCTGCCATATGCATACCACGTCACGCTGGATGCGAACGAACAGTATGCGGATATCGCCGGGCTCAGCGCGCTCGTCGAACGTCTCGAGCGCGACCCGGCGCTGACCCCGATCGTGGGGAGATTGAACTATATCGAACAGCCGATGCCGCGCGACGTGACATGGCAGACATCCCTCGGCGCGCTCCGCAGGCGTGACTTCATCATCGACGAAGCCGACGACAGCTACGACGCCCTGCTGGCCGCGCGGGCGCTCGGCTATAGCGGCATCTCGTCGAAGTCCTGCAAGGGTCTCTACAAATCAATCATCAACATGACGCGCATCGCGAGGTGGAACGATGACGGTGCGGAATGCATCATCTGCTGTGAAGACCTCACCTGTCAGTCCGGCTTGGCGGTGCAGCAGGACCTCGCGCTCGGCGCATTGATTCTGATCGGCGTCACCCATGCCGAGCGCAACGGACACCACTATGTCGACGGCTTTGCCGATACCCCGCCAGACGAGGCTGACGCCTTCCTCGCCGCGCATCCCGACCTCTACATGCGCGCCGGCGGCAAGGTCCGCCTCGCGATCCATGACGGCGATCTGCTGACCGGATCGATCGCCGCCGCCTCGGGCTTCGCCAGTTCGGTCCATCCGGACTGGTCCACCATGCAGCCGCTCAAGCGGCCAACACCACGCGTTTCGCAGGAGCAGACAGGATGACGACCAAACGCCTCGGCCTGATCATGAACGGAATCACAGGCCGGATGGGACTCAACCAGCATCTGATCCGCTCGATCGTCGCGATCCGCGAGCAGAGCGGCGTGCTGTTGTCGAACGGCGACCGCATCATGCCGGATCCGATCCTGGTCGGCCGCGATGCCGAGAAGGTCGCCGGCCTCGCCAAGCGCTACAACATCGAGCGGCACACCACCGATCTCGATCGCGCGCTGGCCGACAAGGACGACACCGTGTTCTTCGATGCCGCGACGACGCAGGCGCGGCCCTCGCTGCTGACCAAGGCGATCAATGCCGGCAAGCATGTCTATTGCGAGAAGCCGATCGCGACCAATCTGGAAGAAGCCGTGGCGGTCGTGAAGCTCGCCAATGCCAAGGGTCTCAAGCACGGCACGGTGCAGGACAAATTGTTCCTGCCCGGCCTGAAGAAGCTCGCCTTCCTGCGCGACTCCGGCTTCTTCGGCCGCATGCTCTCGGTGCGCGGCGAGTTCGGCTACTGGGTGTTCGAGGGCGGCTGGCAGGAAGCGCAGCGGCCGTCATGGAACTACCGCGCCGAGGACGGCGGCGGCATCATTCTGGATATGGTCTGCCACTGGCGCTACGTGCTCGACAATCTGTTCGGCGAGGTCGAGAGCGTGGTCTGCATCGGCAACACCGATATCCCCGAGCGTTATGACGAGAAGGGCAAGAAATACCAGGCGACCGCCGACGATTCCGCCTACGCCACCTTCAGGCTGAAGGGTGGCGTGATCGCGCATATCAACATGAGCTGGGTGACGCGGGTCTACCGCGACGACCTCGTCACCTTCCAGGTCGATGGCACCCATGGCTCGGCCGTTGCGGGCCTGACCGACTGCATGATCCAGGCGCGCCAGGCGACGCCGCGGCCGGTGTGGAATCCCGACGAGAAGCGCATGCACGATTTCTATGCCGACTGGCAGAAGCTCCCGGAGAACGTCGTCTACGACAACGGCTTCAAGAAGCAGTGGGAGATGTTCATCCGCCATGTCTGCGAGGATGCGCCGTATAAATACACCCTGCTCGAAGGCGCCAAGGGCGTGCAGCTTGCCGAATGCGCGCTGAAGAGCTGGAAGGAGCGGCGCTGGATCGACGTCGCCCCGATCGTCGTCTGAGAAGGACCGATGTCATGAACAAGCCAGTCCTCCCGATGTCGTCCCTGTCCTTGAAGCTGCCGACCGCCGATGGCGCTCTCGAGACTTATCGCCTGGCGGCGTCGCGGACCTTTCCGGCGAAGCTCGACGGCTCGCTGAACCGTGTCGCGTTCTCGGCTGCCCACGTGGTCGCCGATCCCCGCGCCGACGTCGATCCCTGGCTGACGGCCGCGATCGACTGGGACAGGACGATCGCGTTCCGCGAGCACATCTGGGACCTCGGCCTCGGCGTCGCCGAGGCGATGGACACCGCGCAGCGCGGCATGGGGCTGGACTGGGCGACGTCGTTGGAACTGATCCAACGCTCGGTGAAGGCGGCGAAAGCCAGGGACAATGCGTTGGTGTTCTCCGGTGCCGGCACCGATCATCTGGCGGTGGAAGACGCAAGGTCGATCGACGGCGTCATTCGTGCCTATGAGCAGCAGGTCGCGGCCGTGGAGAAGGCCGGCGGCCGCATCATCCTGATGGCCTCGCGCGCGCTGGCCAAGCTCGGCAAGACCGCGGACGATTATGCCAAGGTCTATGACCGGGTGCTGTCGCAGGTCCGCGAGCCCGTGATCATCCACTGGCTCGGCGACATGTTTGATCCGGCGCTGTCGGGCTATTGGGGCACCGCCGATCTCGACAAGGCGATGGATACGGCGGTTGCGATCATCAACGCCAACGCCGCCAAGGTCGACGGCGTCAAGGTCTCGCTGCTCGACAAGCAGCGCGAGATCGATATGCGGCGGCGGCTCGACCCGCGGGTCAAGATGTATACCGGCGACGACTTCAACTACGCCGAACTGATCGCCGGCGACGACCAGGGATTTTCGCACGCGCTGCTCGGCATATTCGATGCGATCGCGCCCGCGGCCTCCTATGCGCTGTCGCGGCTGGCGGCGGGCGACGAGGCCGGATTCCATGATGTGCTCGGCCCGACGGTGCCGCTGTCGCGCCACATCTTCAAGGCACCGACCAGGTTCTACAAGACCGGCATCGTGCTCATGGCCTATCTCAACGGCCACCAGGATCATTTCACGATGGTCGGCGGACAGGAGAGCACGCGCTCGACCCTGCATCTCGCCGAACTGTTCCGGCTCGCCGACCAGGCGGGACTGCTCGCCAATCCGGAAGCCGCGACGCGCCGGATGACGACGATCCTGGCCACGCGTGGCATCGAAGCCTGATGCGCGACTTCTCCAATGATCACCGTTGGCTGTCGCTGAATACGGCGACCGTCCGCAAGCAGGGTGATCTCACAGCCATCATCGAGGCCTGCGCCCGTCACGGCATCCGCGCCATCGATCCCTGGCGCGACCAGGTCGCGGCCGTCGGCCTCGACCGTGCCGTGCGCGCGGTCAAGGACGCCGGGCTCGATCTCTCCGGCTATTGCCGCGGCGGCATGTTCACGGCCGACGACGCACATCGTGGCGAGGCGCGCGACGACAACCGCCGCGCCGTCGACGAGGCCGTTGCGCTCGGTGCCTCCTGCATCGTGCTTGTGGTCGGCGGCCTGCCGCACTATTCCCGGCCGGGCAGCACCCCCTCGAAGGACATCGCCGCAGCCCGCAATCAGGTGCATGACGGCATCGCCGAGCTGCTCGACTACGCGAAGCAGGCAAAATTGCCGCTCGCGATCGAGCCGCTGCATCCGGCCTACGCCGCCGACCGCGCCTGCGTGAACACCACGAAGCACGCGCTCGACATCTGCGACGCGCTCGATCCCGGCCGCACCGGCGCGATCGGCGTTGCGCTCGACGTCTATCACATCTGGTGGGACCCGGAGCTGATGGGCCAGATCGCGCGCGCCGGCAAGGATCGCCTGCTCGCGTTCCATGTCTGCGACTGGCTGGTGCCGACCAAGGACATCCTCAACGACCGCGGCATGATGGGTGACGGCGTCATCGATATCAGATCGGTGCGTGCGATGGTCGAGGCACAGGGCTTCGCCGGCTATTCGGAGATCGAGATCTTCTCGAATGACTGGTGGAGCAGGCCGCTGGATGAGGTGCTCGGGATCTGCATCGCGCGGCATCGGACGGTGGTCTGACCGGATGGCCAGTTCGGTGGACAAGGCGAAGTCTGCCCGCTATTCGGGATGTTGTGGGTGTGAACGGCGCTCGGGCCGTTGAAATCCGCGGTCCGGACCTTCGGAGCACGACATGCGCTTGAGCCATTGCCATAATTTCCATGACTTCCGCGAACTGGCAAGGCGGCGGCTTCCGGGGCCGATCTTCGACTATATTGACGGCGGGGCGGACGACGAGGCGACGTTGCGCCAGAACACCGCGAGCTTCGAGCGCTGCGATCTGGTGCCGAACGTCCTGCGCGGCGTCGCAAACGTCGATCTCTCGGTCACCGTGATGGGCCAGAAGCTGGCGACGCCGTTCTATTGTTCGCCGACCGCGTTGCAGCGCCTGTTTCACCATGATGGCGAACGGGCGGTTGCTGCGGCCGCGGCGAAGTATGGCACGATGTTTGGCGTGTCCTCGCTCGGTACCGTGAGCCTGGAGGAATTGCGCAAGGCGTATGATACGCCGCAGGTCTATCAGTTCTATTTTCACCGCGACCGCGGCCTGAATACGGCGATGATGCAGCGCGCCAAGCAAGCTGGCGTCAATGTGATGATGTTGACGGTCGATAGCATCACCGGCGGTAACCGCGAGCGCGACCTGCGCACCGGGTTTTCGATTCCGTTCCGGCTCACGCTCGGCGGCATGCTGCAATTCGCGATCAAGCCGGCTTGGGCCGTCAACTATGTCACCCATGAGAGCTTCAAGCTGCCGCAGCTCGACGAGCATGTCGATATGAGCGGCGGCGCCATGTCGATCGGGCGCTATTTCACGGAGATGCTCGACCCCGCCATGACATGGGACGACGTCGCCAAAATGGTCCGGGAGTGGAACGGCCAGTTCTGCCTGAAGGGCGTCATGTCGGTCGATGATGCCAAGCGCGCCGTCGAGATCGGCTGCACCGGCATCATCCTGTCCAACCATGGCGGCCGGCAGCTCGATGGCTCGCGGGCCGCATTCGATCAGCTCGCCGAGATCGTCGATGCCGTGGGCGACCGGATCGACGTGATGATGGACGGCGGCATCAAGCGCGGCAGCCACGTGCTGAAAGCACTGTCGCTCGGCGCCAAGGCCGTCGGCCTCGGACGCTTTTATCTCTACCCGCTGGCGTCGGCCGGCCAGGCCGGGGTCGAGCGGGCGCTTGGTCTGTTGCAGACGGAGCTGGTGCGCGATATGCGGCTGATGGGGTGTTCATCGATCAGCCAGCTCTCCCGCGCGAACTTGCGGTTCAGATAGCCGCCTCGCGTCACGACAGATCCTGCGTCAGCGCCGCGGCGATCTGCTCCAGTGCCCAATCGACCTGATCCTGCGTGATCACCAGCGGCGGGGCGATCCGGATGGTGTGGTCGTGGGTGTCCTTGGCGAGAATGCCGTGCTCCCGCAGCACCTCGCAATGGCGGCGCGTGGGGCCAGCCTCGGGGCGAAGCTCGACTGCGAGCATCAGCCCGCGGCCACGCACCTCGCGAACGATGTTGGCACGGATGCTGCGCAAGCCGTCGAGGAAGCGGGCGCCTTGCACGGCCGCGTTCTCGATCATGCCTTCGTCGACCAGCACGCGCAGCGCCGCGCGCGCGACCGCGCAGGCCAGCGGATTGCCGCCGAAGGTCGAGCCGTGCTGGCCGGGCTTCAGCGTGCCCAGCACCTCGGTGTTGGAGAGCACCGCCGAGACCGGATAGAAGCCGCCGGACAGCGCCTTGCCGAGCAGCGTGACGTCGGCCTCGATGCCCTCGTGCTGCTCCGCCAGCAACTTGCCGGTGCGGCCGAGCCCGGTCTGGATCTCGTCGAGCACCAGCATGATGTTGTTACGCGTGCAGAGCGCGCGGACCTCGGCGAAATAGCCCGCGGGCGGAATGATGACGCCGGCCTCGCCCTGGATCGGCTCGACCAGGAAGGCAACCGTGTTCGGCGTGATCGCTGCCTCCAGTGCCCTGGCGTCGCCGAACGGGATGATCCTGAAGCCCGGCGCGAACGGCCCGAAATTCGCGCGGCTCGCCGGATCAGTGCTGAAGCCGACGATCGCTAGCGTGCGTCCATGGAAATTGTCGGCGCAGACGATGATCTCGGCCTGGCCATCGGGCACGCCCTTGACCTCGTAGCCCCATTTGCGCACCGCCTTGATCGCGCTCTCCACTGCCTCCGCGCCGCTGTTCATCGGCAGCACCTTGTGGGAGCCGGTCAGATCGGCGAGTTCCTCGTAGAACAAGGCGAGCTGGTCGTTGTGGAAGGCCCGCGAGGTCAGCGTCAGCCGGCCCGCCTGTTCCATCATGGCGGCGAGGATCTTTGGATGGCAGTGGCCCTGATTGACGGCCGAATAAGCCGACAGGCAATCGAGGTAACGCCTGCCGTCGGTATCCCAAACCCAGACGCCTTCGCCGCGCGTCAGCACGACGCCGAGCGGCGCGTAGTTCTGGGCGCCAAACCGCGCTTCCCTTGCGATGAAGTCGGTGACTGGCGGAGGCATGTTTCGCTACTCCAGCAGCGCGGCGCCAAGGAGGCATCGCCCAGTCTGCATCATAGCTGATTTGGGGATCGCGCGACGCGGCTTAAAGATCGGCTGGGCACCAAATTCGGTTGGGCCTACCGGTGCCGGCGTAGGTCAATCCTGATTGCGGTGCGCGATCTCGAGCGTGACGAGCCGCGCCAGCAGCGTCGCGGGATAGAGCTGGCCGAAGATCGCTTCGACATTGCACAGGCTGCGCGCGATCGGATGCAGTGGCGCGACATCGCCATAGCCCGTGGTGGTCATCGTCGCGAAGGAGAAATAGATCAACTGGCTTGCCAGCGTCGGGCTGTCTTCGACCTTCATGCCGGAAAATGCGGTCGGAACCAGCGTGCCGATGAAGGTGTAGAGGGCGGAGAAGATCACCGCGACCGTGAGATAGAGCAGGACTGCGCCGATCACCCGGTGGTAGGTGACACGTCCCGGCGCGAAGATCGCGCGCGCGACCGTCACCGCCATCGTGATGCCGACCAGCAACCAGGAACCGGCGAACAGGTTGAGGTCGAGGATCGACGGCGAGCGCAGCCGGAGGATCGCGCCGGTCACGATCATCGACAGCGCAACCAGCATGGTGACGACGGCGATCGCGCTGCCCGACATCACGAACACGCCGCCGACCAGGAAGATCGCGAGCAGCAGCTCAAACACCTGGAATTCGAACAGCCCCAACGCCTGTAGCGGCGCCACCACGAACATCATGACGAGCAGCAGCACGGTCAGCACCGTCAGCAGCGAATCGCCCCAGCGCTCGCGCAATTGCTCTGTCGTCATCGGATCACGCGTCGCGCCGGCATGGCACGCTGAGGAAGCCGCGGAAGCGAACCCGGCCGCCGCGCACGGGTTCGCCGTCGAGCACATAGTTCGGGAGGCGCTTCAGGAAGCGGGAGATCGCGATGGCGCCTTCGAGACGCGCCAGCGCCATGCCGGCGCATTGATGCGCGCCGGTGCCGAAGGCGAGGTGGCGGTTCGGCGTGCGTGCGACGTCGAAGCCTTCGGGATCGGAGAATTGCGCGGGATCGCGGTTGGCGGCGCCGATGCACAGCGTGACCAGCGTGCCAGCCGGCATCTTGATGCCGCCGAGCTCGGTCTCTTCCACGATCATCCGGTTGCCGAGCTGGTTCGAGCTTTCGTAGCGCAGCATCTCCTCGACCGCGGTCTTGATCAGATCGGGCTGCGCGATCAGCCGCTGCTTCTCCTCAGGGTATTGGGTCAGCGTCACGAGCCCGTTGCCGATCAGGTTGGTCGTGGTCTCATGGCCGGCATTGAGCAGGAAGATGCAGTTGTGCAGCAGTTCCTTCGCGGTCAGCCGCTCGCCATTGTCCTCGCCATTACCTTCTCCTCGGATCAATCGGGTCAGCACGTCGCGCTCGGGATTGCCCGGCCTGGCGCGGCGGCGTTCCACCAGGGTTTCGAGATAAGCAAGGAAATCCTTCACTGCGGCGTTGCCGCGATCGAACGCCTCCTCGCTGATGACGGGCTCCAGCGCGCCCAGGATCGCCAGCGACCAGTCGCGCAGCGGCTCGCGCTCGTCGTGCGGCACGTCGAGCAGATTGCCGATCACCTCGACCGGAATGGCCGAGGCGAAGTCGCCGATCAGCTCGAAGCGGTCTCGGGTCTCGATCCGGTCGAGCAGGCTGTCGACCAGCGCGATCAGGTCCGGCTCCATGCCGGCGATCGCGCGCGGCGACAAGGCGCCCATGATCAATCGACGCACGCGGGTATGCGCCGGCGGGTCGTTGAAGACGAGGCTCGTGGTGTGGTGCTCGTAAAGCAGCGAGGCGCCGTATTTCGGCAAGAACTCCTTCTTCTTGTCGGAGGAGAACGTCTTGGTGTTCTTGTAGGCGGCGATGAGATCGTCGTAGCGGGTGAGAAAATAGCAGCCGTTCGGCAACCGCTTGACCGGCGCGTGTTCGCGCAGCGCGCGATAGGTCGGGTAGGGGTCGGCGTAGAAGTCCGGCGTCAGCTTCTCCAGGTCGAAACCATCAGCCAGCTCGCGCGCGTGCCCATCCATGACGACTCCAACCCAATTAGTTTCATTTGCAACTATCGTAAGCGGCGGGCGGCCGCCGCGCAACACAATATGGAAGTATCGGGAGCGGCGCGACGCCCTCCGCGTGGTGCGAATATATCGCAGAGCCATATGCGGTTTTGCGCTTTGATGAAGCGCGTGCGTCCCACTACAGTCGCGGCCAATCAACAGAGAGCCGGAAACGCCAATGCATGCCCGTGCCGAGACCGCGGCCTCCTGGCCCGAGGAGATCTTCTCGATATTGCAGCGCTTCGAGGTGCGTCAGGTGCCTTACGTGCCGGATGCCGGGCATTCGGAGCTGATCGAGCGGGTGCTGGGTTCATCCTCGATGCGCGGCATTGCGCTGACCACCGAGGAGGAAGGCGTGGCGCTGCTCGCAGGTGCCTGGGCGGGCGGCCAGCGCGGCGTGCTGCTGATGCAATCGAGCGGGGTCGGAAATTGCATCAACATGCTCTCGCTGGTGCAGATCTTCCGTCTGCCGTTTCTCACTTTGGTGACGATGCGCGGCGAGTGGGGCGAGTTCAATCCCTGGCAGGTGCCGATGGGATCGAACACGCAAGGCATCCTCGAACTGGCGGGGATCAAGGTGCTGCGCGCTTCGCGTCCTGATGAAGTGCGCGAAGTCGTCGAAGCCGGTGCGGCGCAGGCCTACAACGCCTGCACGCCGACCGCCGTCCTGCTGTCGCAGCGTCTGATCGGGGCCAAGGTCTTCACCAAATGAGCAAAGCCAATCTCCTCGACCGCCGCGCCGTGGTTTCCGAACTGCTGAGGGATCGCAAGGGCGCCTTCGCCGTCGGCGGCCTCGGCGCCTCGACCTATGACATCGCCGCCGTCGGCGACCACGACCGCAATTTCTACCTCTGGGGCGGCATGGGCGGCGCCGTGATGATCGGGCTTGGCCTCGCGTTGGCGCAGCCGACGCTGCCGGTCGTCGTGATCACCGGCGACGGCGAGATGCTGATGGGGATGGGGAGCCTTGCGACCGTCGCGCTGCAGCAGCCCAAAAACCTCTCGATCATCGTGCTGGACAATGAGGCCTATGGCGAGACCGGCGGCCAGGCCAGCCATACCGGTGGCACCACCGATCTCGTGGCTGTTGCCAAAGCGTGCGGAATCGGAGATAGCCGGGCAATCAGCACGATGACCGAGGTCGAGACTTTTGCCTCGTCTTTACAGGACGTTACGGCGGGACCTCGGTTTGCTAGCGTGAAGATTGACGGGGCCAATCTGGAGCGGGTGCTGTCGAGCCGCGACGGCACCTACATCGTCAACCGCATCAGAGGGTCGATCGGACACACTCCGATATAAAACGACTTCTGCGGTGCAATAGAACCTTGACTTTTGGTAAAGTGAGTGATTACTCACGACCCCAAATGTCTACCTTACGCATGACAAGTGACTTGCGGCGTCAGCTGATCCTGAGCGCTGCAAAGCGATGCTTCGCCCGCAGCGGCTTCGCTGGCACCACGACCAAGAGCGTGGCGGCCGCGGCTGCCATTTCGGAAGGGTTGCTGTTCAAGCATTTCCCGTCGAAAGCTGCGCTGTACGCTGAAATCCTTGCCGAGGAGTGCGAAGCGGATCCCGATTTCGCGCATCTGCTCGGCCAGGAGCCCTCGACCGCGACGCTGATCGAGCTGGTGCAGGGCATGGTCGGCCACTTCATGCAGCTGCGGGACGCGCCGGACCAGGAAGAGGCGCAACGGATGCGACTGATGGTGACGAGCCATCTCGACGACGGCGAATTTGCGCGCCTGCTCTACGACAAGATCGGCAAGTTGATCGGCCCGACCTTCTCCGCATCGCTCGAACGGGCGATCGCGGCCGGCGAGGCGACGCGGATCGGCGACGAGCCGATCAACCTGTTCTGGTTTGCGCACCATACCGTGCTTATGGGCGCGCTGACGCAGCTGCCTGCGACACCATGTCTCCCCTACGGCGATGCCGCCGCGGCCGAGCGGCAGCTTTGCCAATTCATCCTTCGCGGCATCGGACTTACCGAAGCCGCAATCTCAACTCATTTGGGCCGCGAGCCGTCGCCGAGCGCAGGACCGTCGGTAACTGCAGAAAGTGCATGACATGAATATTCAGACCGAAAGCCACATCTCGGGGCAACCGATCAAGGACAAGCAGGCCAAGCGCCCGGTTCGCCTGGTGCGCTGGTTCATCATCGTCGGCCTCTTGCTGGCCCTGCTGGTCGGCGCGCTGGTTGGCTTCAACGCCTTCCGCAGCCACATGATCGCGCAGTTCTTCGCCAACAACAAGCCGCCGCCGTCGAACGTCACGGCCGCGGAGGCGAAGTCCGAGGTGATTCCGAACCTGCTGACCGCGGTCGGCGATCTCGTCGCGGTGCACCAGGTCAATGTCACGACCGACGTGCCGGGCCGCATCACCCAGATCATGTTCACCGCCGGCAGCCATGTGAAGGCGGGCACACCGCTGGTGCAGTTGTTCGACGCGCCGGAGCAGGGCGACCTCGCGAGCTTCAAGGCGCAGGCCATCGTGGGTGAGCAGCAGCTCGACCGCGCCAAGCAGCTGGCGTCGCGCCAGTTCGGGCCGCAGTCGACCGTCGACACGGCGCAGGCGACCTACGACCAGGCCAAGGCGGGCATTGCCAAGACCGAGGCGCTGATCTCCCAGAAGCTGGTGCGCGCACCGTTCGAAGGCGATCTCGGCGTTCGTCAGGTCGAAGTCGGCCAGTATCTGACGGCCGGCACCCAGATCGTGTCGCTGACCGATCTGTCGGTGCTGTACGCCAACATGACCGTGACGGAAAAGCAGAGCTCGCAGATCAAGGTCGGCCAGGCCGTGCGGATCATGGTGGATGCCTATCCGGGCCGCACCTTCGATGGCAAGATCACGACCATCGAGCCGCAGATCGCGACCGACACCCGCAACATCCGGGTCCAGGCCACGATCCAGAATCCGGACAGCATCCTCAAGCCCGGCATGTTCGCGACCGCCACGATCGTGCTGCCCGAGAAGCCGCCGGTCGTGACCATTCCCGAGACCGCGGTCGACTACACGCTGTATGGCGACTCCGTGTTCCTGATTACCGAGAAGAAGGGTGACGACGGCAAGTCGACGCTGACCGCGGAGCGCACCTTCGTGAAGACCGGCAACCGCATCGAGGGGCGTGTCGAGATCCTCAAGGGCCTGAAGCCCGGGGACCGGGTCGTCGCCGTCGGCCAGATCAAGCTGCAGTCGGGCATGGCAGTCGCGATCTCGGCCGATCCGGCGCCGCCGGTGCCGGCCGAGCCGCCGCGCTACTAAGGCATGATCCGGAAGCGTGCGAAGCATTCTTCCCTATTGATTGTGCCCAAGGAAGAAGCTGACGCGCGATGATGATCTCACCCGATCTCGTTGCGCGTTAGCCCGATCACTTGAACTCGGAGGCCCGATTGGCCCTCCGCCCAATGTTGCCGCGAACCGGCAGACAACACGAATCGAGTTGGCGATGGCCTTTACTGATATTTTCATCAAGCGCCCGGTGCTGTCGGTCGTCGTCAGCCTGCTGATCCTGCTGATCGGCTTGCGCGCGGCCATGGTGCTGCCGATCCGGCAATATCCGAACCTCTCGAACACCGTGGTGACGATCACCACGGTGTATCCTGGCGCGGCGCCGGAGCTGATCAACGGCTTCATCACCACGCCGATCGAGCAGGCCGTCGCCTCGGCCGAAGGCGTCGACTACATGACCTCGAACTCGGTGCTCGGCACCTCGACGATCCAGGTCTACGTCAAGCTCAATCATGATCCGAACCAGGCGCTCACCGAGGTGCTCGCCAAGGTCAACTCGGTGAAATACCTGATCCCGAAGGAAGCCTTCGATCCGGTCGTGACCAAGGCGACCGGCGACACCATCGCCGTGATGTATCTCGGCTTCTCCAGCGAAGAGCTGAACGGATCGGCGATCTCCGACTATCTGACCCGCGTCGTGCAGCCGGTGCTCTCGACGGTTGACGGCGTCGCATCGGCCGACATCCTCGGCGGCCAGACCTTCGCGATGCGCGTCTGGCTCGATCCGACCCGGATGGCCGGGCGCGGCGTCTCGCCCAACGACGTCGCGGCCGCGATCGCCGCCAACAACTTCCAGGCGGCGGCCGGCCAGACCAAGGGCTATTTCATCGTCTCCAACGTCTCGGCCAACACCGACCTTCAGAACATCGATCAGTTCAAGCGCATGATCGTGAAGTCGAAGGACGGCGGCTTTGTCCGCATCGAGGACATCGCGACGGTGGAGCTCGCGGCGCAGTCGACCGACGCCAGCGTCGCCTTCAACGGCGAGCATGCGATCTTCATCGGCATCAAGGCGACCCCGCAAGGCAACCCGCTGACCCTGGTGAAGGGCGTGCGCGCGCTGTTCCCCGACCTCGAGCGCAACCTGCCGCCGTCGATGAAGATGAAGGTGGCCTACGACTCCACCAAGTTCATCCAATCGTCGATCGACGAGGTCGAGAAGACGCTGACCGAAGCGGTGCTGATCGTCGTCGTCGTCATCTTCCTGTTCCTGGCCTCGATCCGCTCGGTGATCATCCCCGTCGTCACCATTCCGTTGTCGCTGATCGGCGTCTGCATCCTGATGCTGGCGGCCGGCTTCAGCTTCAACCTGCTGACGTTGCTGGCGATGGTGCTGGCGATCGGCCTCGTGGTCGACGACGCCATCGTGGTGGTGGAGAACATCCATCGACATCTCGAGGAGGGCCTGCCACCGGTGCAGGCATCGCTGAAGGGCGCGCGCGAGATCGTCGGCCCGGTCGTCTCGATGACGATCACGCTGGCGGCGGTGTACGCGCCGATCGGCTTCCTCGGCGGCGTGACCGGCACGCTGTTCCGCGAATTCGCCTTCACGCTGGCCGGCTCGGTGATCGTGTCCGGCGTGATCGCGTTGACGCTGTCGCCGATGATGTGCTCGGTGTTCCTCAAGAACACGGAGGAGGGGCGTTTCGCCAAGCTCGTCAATCGCGTGTTCGGCGCGGTGACGCGCGCCTATGGCCGCCAGCTCGACCGTTCGCTCGACTACCGTCCGATCACGGCGTTGTTCGCCGTGACCATCCTCGGCCTGGTCGGCTTCCTCTACATGCACATCCAGAAGGAGCTGGCGCCGCAGGAAGACCAGGGCATCGTGTTCGCGGTGACCAAGGCGCCCAAATACGCCAACATCGACTACATCGATTTCTACGGCGACAAGATGGACAAGGAGTTCCAGAAGTTTCCCGAGACCGATCTGCGGTTCATCCTGAACGGCATCACCGGTCCGCAGGGCGGCTTCGCCGGCATGCTGCTGAAGCCGTGGGATGAGCGCAAGCGTTCGGCCCAGACGCTGCAGCCGCTGGTGCAGAACGAGCTGTCGAAGATCGAAGGCGTCAGCGCGTTCGCGTTCAGCCTGCCGCCGCTGCCCGGCGGCCCCGGCGGCCTGCCGGTGCAGATGGTGATCTCTTCGACGGCCGGATTCCAGCAGGTGTTCGACCAGATGAACAAGCTGAAGGACGCCGCGCGCAAGAGCGGCCTGTTCATCGTCACCGACAGCGACCTCGACTTCAACCAGCCGGTGGTCCGGGTGAAGGTCGATCGCTCCAAGGCGAGCGACCTCGGCATCACCATGCAGTCGATCGGTGGTGCTTTGGCGACGCTGCTCGGCGGCAACTACGTCAACCGCTTCAATCTCGAAGGGCGTTCCTACCAGGTGATCCCGCAGGTGCCGCGCGCCAACCGGCTCGCGCCCGAGTCGTTCGACAACTACTACGTCCCGACCGCGACCGGTCAGCTAGTGCGGCTGTCGACGGTGGTTTCGGTCGAGACCGGCGTCGATCCGAACGCGTTGACCCACTACAACCAGCTCAACTCGGCGACCTTCCAGGCCGTGCCGATGCCTGGCGTCTCGATGGGGCAGGCGGTCGAGTTCCTGCAAGGTGAAGCCAAGAAGCTGCCGTCCGGCTTCAGCTTCGACTTCCTCGCCGACTCCCGGCAGTACGTCAACGAAGGCAATCAGCTGCTGGTCACCTTCGCGTTCGCCATCATTATCATCTTCCTGGTGCTGGCGGCGCAGTTCGAGAGCCTGCGCGACCCGTTCGTGATCATGATCTCGGTGCCGATGGCGATCGTCGGCGCCTTGATCCCGCTGTTCTTCGGTGCCGCCACCATGAACATCTACACCCAGGTGGGCCTGTTGACGCTGGTCGGGCTGATCACCAAGCACGGCATCCTGATGGTGGAGTTCGCCAACGAGTTGCAGCTCAACGAGGGACTGGACCGTCGGTCGGCGATCGAGATGTCGGCCCGGATCCGGCTGCGCCCGATCTTGATGACGACGGCGGCCATGGTCACCGGCCTGCTGCCGCTGCTCACAGCCTCGGGCGCCGGCGCCGCCAGCCGCTTCTCGATCGGCCTCGTGGTCGTCACCGGCATGACGATTGGCACGCTGTTCACGCTGTTCGTGCTGCCGATGGTCTACACGGTGATCGCGACCGACCACCAGGCCGCGGCCCGTTCCGACCGCGCCAAGCAGATCGCCGATTACGAGCTTGAAGGCCGTGGCGGCGCATTGAAACCGACCTGAGCCCTCCAAGCTCATGCTCGCGGAGAAGGCGGCACTGGCGAAAGCCACTGCCGCCTTTTCTTTGTCTCGTGATAGCCTTTGGGCAGGCAGAGGTTCTGGAGGAAACTGTCATGGCGAGCGAATTTGCGGCGGGCAATTACCGGTTCATTCCGGCTGTGTTCCAATATTCTAGCGGCGCGCAAGCGAACGCCGGCTACGAGATCGAGCGGGTGCGCTTCGATCGTCTGCTGCCGCTTGCCGAAGGCTTTGCGCGGATCGCAGCCTACATCAAGGACGCCGGCCGGCCGCTGACCTCGTTCTGCGCCTGCGAATTGCGCTCGCCGGCGGCCTTCACCGAGGAGGGTTTCCGCGCCTTCAACCAGCACTATGTCAAGACGCTCGCCGAATGGGGCTTGTTCGACGGCACCATCAATCCGGTGGCCCGCAGCAATGTCTGTCCCGAGATCGATCCGCCGGCCGAGCCGTCGTTTTATGCGTTCTCGTTCACGCGTCCGAGCACGAACGCATCGCCGTCCTTCGTGATCGCGGGTGGCGCCGAGGCACGCAGCGGCACCGCCAGCTATCCCGATCGCATCGTCTGCTATCGCGATCTCAGTCCCGGCGCGTGGGGGGAGAAGGTGCGCTTCACCGCCGGCGAGATGGAGCGTCGCCTCGCCGAGTTCAGCTTCGGCTGGGAAGCGACGACGGCGGTGCAGGCCTACACCGTGCACGACATCCATCCCGTGGTCGTCGACGAACTGGTCCGCCGCGGCGCCACGCGCTCGGGGCTGACCTGGCACTTCTGCCGCCCGCCGGTGGTCGATCTCGAATACGAGATGGACTGCCGCAGGGTGTTAAGGGAAGTGGTGATTTAGACGGGTGTGGTTTGGGGCGGGCATTGCTAACCCCGTCATCCTGAGGAGCGCGTAGCGCGTCTCGAAGGATGCACGGCCACAGTCGGGCCGTCGTGCTTCGAGACGGCCGCTTCGCGGCCTCCTCAGCATGACGGTGAGGAATTCGTGGCCGCTGTGGCGTGTCACCGCGCCTTCGGGTCCAGCGCGTCGCGCAGGCCGTCGCCGACCAGGTTGAACGACAGCACGACCATGAAGATCGCAAGGCCCGGCCAGATCGCCATCCACGGCGCGCTGGTCAGGAAGCGTTGCGCAGCGTTGAGCATGCTGCCCCAGGATGGTGCGGGCGGCTGCTGGCCGAGGCCGAGGAACGAGAGCGCGGCCTCGGCGATGATCGCGGCCGCGATCGACAGCGTCGCCTGCACCAGCAGCGCCGGCAAGATGTTGGGCAGGATATGGACCAGCGCGATCCGCCAGCGTGGATTGCCCATGGCGCGCGCCGCCTCGACATAGTCCTCGACCTTGACGCTCATCACCTGGCCGCGGGTCAGGCGGATGAAGATCGGGGTCGCCGAGACGCCGATCGCGATCATCGCATTGCCGAGGCTCGGGCCGAGGAAGGCCGCGAGTGCGATCGCCAGGATCAGGAACGGGCAGGCCAGCATCGCATCGGTGATGCGGCTGATCAGTCCGTCGATGAAGCCGCCGCGGTAGCCGGCGACGAGCCCGAGCGGCACGCCGATCGCCAGCGCGATGCCGACCGAGATGACACCGGCGAGCAGCGAGGCGCGGGCGCCGAACACGACGCGGGCGAGCACGTCGCGGCCGAGCTCGTCGGTGCCGAACCAGTGTTGCAGCGACGGCGGCTTGCGCACCAGCGACCAGCTCGTTGCAATCGGATCATAGGGGACGAGCAGCGGCGCGAACACCGCGAGCACGATGAAGAGCACGATCACGGCGAGGCCGAGCACGGCGCCCTTGCGCCGCATCAGCCGCCGCCAGGCGCGCCGCGCCGGGCTCTCCAGCGTCTCGGCGGCGGCAAGTGAAGCCGATGTCGCGATTGCTGCGTCCGTCATCCCGGTCAGCCCCTCAGTCGCGGATTGACGAGGATATAGGCGATGTCGGCAATCAGGTTGAGCGTGATGTAGATCGTCGCGGTCGTGAGCACCACGCCCTGGACCACGGCATAGTCGCGATTGAAGACGGCATCCACGATCAGCTTGCCGAAGCCCGGGATCGAGAAGATCTGCTCGGTGAGAACAGCGCCCGACAGCAGGGTGCCGAGCTCGAGCGCGCCGAGCGTGATGATCGGCGTCAGCGCGTTACGCATCGCATGCTTGAGGATGACCGTGCGCTCGGATAGGCCCTTGGCGCGCGCGGTGCGGACATAGTCGCTCTCCAGCACCTGGAGCATGGCGCTGCGGGTATGCCGCATCAGGACCGCCGCGATCGCATTGCCGAGCACGAAGGCCGGCATGATGGTGGCGGCAAGGCTGGCGCGCCAGTTCTCGGTCAGCGGGACATAGCCGGAGGCGGGCAGCCAGCCCAGTTCGATCGAGAACAGGAAGATCAGCATGATGCCGAGCCAGAAGTTCGGCGTCGAGATGCCCCACAGCGCGAACAGATTGGCGCCGTAATCCCAGGCGGTGCCTTTCTTGACCGCCGAGACGATGCCGGCGGGAATGCCGATCAGGAAGGCGATCACGATCGCCATCGCGGCGAGCTGCAACGTCACCGGAAGCTTCTGCGCGATCAGCTCCAGCACCGGCATCTTGTTGCGCAGCGATTCGCCGAAATCGCCCGACAGCACGCCCTTGATCCAGTAGACATACTGCACCGGGATCGGCTGATCGAGATGGTACTGCGCGCGGATCTGCGCGATGACGGCCGGGTCGCGCTCCTCGCCGGCCATCACCAGCGCCGGATCGCCTGGCAGCAGATGTTGCAGCGAGAAGATCAGCACCGAGACGAAGAACAGCGTCGGGACGATCTGAACCAGCCGCTTGGCGAGGAAGTTCAGCATGTCTCAGCCTCGTGTCCCGGGCGCGGCGCAGCACGCAATGTTGCGCTGCTGAACCGGGACCGTATCGGTCCCGCGATAGGTCCGCGGCCGATCATCACTTCAGCTTCAGCCCGATCACGCGCACCAGCCCGTCGGGCATCTGCTTGTAGCCGTCGAGCCTGGTGGCGTGCGCGATGATGATGCGGCGGTGATAGATATAGAGCAGGGGCTCGTCCTCCTGTTCCAGCTTCGTCAATTTGGCGTAGATCGCCTTGCGCTGCGCCATGTCGGTGGTGAGGCGGGCGTCGTCGAGCGCCTTGTCGGCATCGGGATTGGCCCAGGCGCTGTAGTTTTGCGGCGCATCCTTGTGCAGGAAGACATAGGAGTTGCCGTCCGGATCGATGCGGCCGCTCCAGGCCAGCAAATAGGCCTGATACTCGCCGGCCTCGGCCTGCTTCAGCGAGGTCGCGAATTCGGTGACCCGGATCTTCATGTCGAAGCCGGCTTCAGCGGCCATCGATTGCACGACTTGCGCGGTGCCCTCGGCCTCCGGTCCCTTCGGCACCATGAAGTCGACACTGACGGGCGGCGTGACGCCGGCCTCCTTCAGCAGCGCCTTGGCCTTCGCGACGTCGCGCGGGCGGACCGGAAATTCCTTCTGGTAGTAGGGATGGTCCGGGCTGATCCACTGGTTTCCAGGCTTGAACTCGCCGTTGAACACGACCTGGTTGATCGCATCGCGGTCGATCGAGAGGTCGAGCGCCTGCCGGACCTTGGCGGATTGGCTCAGGGGACCCTTGGCCTTGTCCTTGCCGATGTTGAGCGTGATGCCCTGATAGCCGAGCTCGATCGCGGTCGAGACCTTCAGGCGCGAATCGGCGCGTACGTCCTTCAGGTCGGTCGCGAGCACGCGCTCGATCAGGTCGAGCCCGCCGGATTTCAGATTGGCGAGCCGCACCGTGGCGTCCACTATCGGCAGATAGACGATGCGGTCGATGAAGACGTTGTCCTTGTTCCAGTAGTCGGCGAATTTCTCCAGCACGATGCGGTCCTGCTGCACCCGCTCGACGAATTTGTAGGGGCCGGCGCAGACCGGGTGCAGGCCGAACTTGTCGCCGGCCGCCTTGGCGGCCTTGGGCGATACCATCATGCCGGCGCGGTCGGTGAGCTGTGCGATCAGCGGCGAGAACGGCGCCTTGAGCACCAGCTTGATGGTCAGGGGATCGACGACGTCGACGTGATCGATGCTGGCGAGCTCCGGCTTGCGGAACGAGCCGGGGAAGGTCAGATGCCGCTCCAGCGAAAACTTTGCTGCCTCCGCGTCGAGCGGCTCGCCGTCCTGGAACTTGACGCCGGGTCTCAGCTTGATCGTGACTTCCTTGCCGTCGGCCGAGATCTCGTGCGACAGCGCGAGCTGCGGCACGATGTTGAGCTTCTCGTCGATATCGAACAGCTTGTCGCATAGCGCGGCGAATACGATGCGGCCGACATAGGTGCGCGCCATGGTCGGGTCGAGCACGTCGGGATCCTCGGCAAGCCCGATCCGTAGCGTGGTCTGGGCTTCGGCCTGGACCTGGGCGCCTGCCACCAGCGACAGCAGCAGGGTGGCGGCGGTCGCAGCCAAACGAAACATCCTCATCGCGCAACTCCCATGATCATGCCTGCGGCACCGTCCCGTTACCAACCCCGCCGCGCCGGGCGTCTTCCGACGCTCCGCTGAATGCCGCCACCAGTTTCTCCAGCGCAGGCGAGAAGCCGCCATCGGAGGGAACGATATTCTCCGCGGGCGGTAGCTCTGCTGTGCGGTGACAGGCCGTGAAGTGGCCGGCGACATCTGCCAGCAATTGCGGAACCTCGCTGCGGCAGCGCGCGATCGCATAAGGGCAGCGGGTATGGAAACGGCAGCCGGACGGTGGATTGAGTGCGCTCGGCAGCTCGCCCTCCAGCACGATGCGGCTGCGCCTGGCGCGCGGCCGCGGCACCGGGATCGCCGACAACAATGCGCGGCTGTAGGGGTGCCGCGGCGCGGCGAACAGCGCCTGCGCATCCGCCGTCTCGACGATGGTGCCGAGATTCATCACCGCGACGCGGTCGGCGATGTGCTTCACGACGGCAAGGTCGTGCGACACGAAGATGTAAGCGAGCTTCAGGCGGTCTTGCAGGTCGCGCAGCAGGTTCAGGATCTGCGAGCGGATCGAGACGTCGAGCGCCGACACCGGTTCGTCGCAAATGATCAGCTTCGGCTCGACTGCGAGCGCACGGGCAATCGCGATGCGCTGACGCTGACCGCCGGAGAATTCGTGCGGGTAGCGGCGTGCAAAGCGCGGCTCGAGGCCGACCAGACGCAGCAGCTCGTCGACCCGCTCGCGGCGGCGGGCCGACGGCACCAGATCGTGCAGCGCCAGCGGCTCGGTCAGGATCTGGCTCACCGTCATGCGCGGGTTGAGCGAGGCGTAGGGGTCCTGGAAGATCAGCTGCGCGTCGCGGCGGAACGCGCGCAACTGCTCGGCATTGAGCGTGCCGAGGTCGCGGCCCTCGAACGTGACGCGACCGGCGTCCGGTTCGATCAGCCGCAGCACCAGCCGGCTGACGGTGGATTTGCCGCAGCCGGATTCGCCGACCAGCGCCAGCGTCTTGCCGGCCTCGACCGTGAAGCTGACGCCGTCGACCGCCCTCACATGCGCCGTCGGCCGGCCGAACACCGAACGCTCGGCAACGAAATGCTTCACCAGCCCGTCGACCTCGAGCAGCGCGGTCATGACACCAGCCGTTCCAGCGGCGCGCGGATGCAACGCGAGGCGTGGGTTGCGCTCAACATCGCGAGCGGCGGAGGGGACTTCGTGCAGGCATCGTCCACGAACGGGCAGCGCGCGGCGAAGCGGCAGCCCAAAGGCGGGTTTGCCATGTTCGGCACCATGCCCTCGATGGTTGCGAGATGGCTGGTGCGGCGGTCGAGCCGCGGGATCGAGCCGAGCAGGCCGACCGTATAGGGATGCTGTGGGTTGGCAAACAGCTCGTCGACCGGCGCGCGCTCGACGATCTCGCCGGCATACATCACCGCGACCTCGTCGCAGACCTCGGCGACGACGCCGAGGTCGTGGGTGATCAGGATGATCGCAGCACCACTTGCGGCCTTCAGCTCGCGCATCAGATCGAGGATCTGCGCCTGCAAGGTAACGTCGAGCGCGGTGGTCGGCTCGTCGGCGATCAGGAGCTGCGGATCGCAGGCCAGCGCCATCGCGATCATCACGCGCTGGCGCATGCCGCCGGACAACTTGTGCGGATACTCGTCGATGCGCTTCTCGGGCGAGGGGATGTGGACGCGGCGCAGCAGCTCGATGGTGCGTTCGCGCGCCGCGCGCCGGGAGCCGCCGCGGTGGCGCAGGATCGTCTCGGTGATCTGGTCGCCGATGGTGAAGCTCGGGTTGAGCGAGGTCATCGGCTCCTGGAAGATCATCGCCAGGCGATTGCCGCGCAGGTCGCGCAGTGTCGCATCCGGGACGTCGAGCAGGTCGAAGCCGTCGAAGCGGATCGCGCCGGAGACTTCGGCGGATTGCCTTGGCAACAGGCCCATGATCGCAAGCGAGGTCACGCTCTTGCCGCAACCGGACTCGCCGACCAGGCCGAGCGTGGCGCCGTTGGCGACGGAGAGATCGACGCTGTCGACCGCATGCGTCACGCGGCCATCGTCGCCCTGGAAAGAAACACGCAGGCCCTCGATCTCGATCAACGGGCCGGCGGTCATTTGCGGCTCGCGGCGGCCGCTGCGATGCCGGCGTCGATCGTCGCGCGGTCGCTGATTCCAGCCGGGTTGTCCCGGGTCGGCATGAAGTTCCGGAACGCCACCCAGTGCTCGCGGCTGACCGCTTCCAGCCGTTCCAACTCGCGCAGGGGATCGGCGTGGTCGTCGACCCGCAGGTCGAGCAACGGCCATTGCTCGATGCCATGGATCACAAGGGCCGCCGATTGCCTGCCGCGCTTGTCGCCGCCGGCCGCTTCGCCGGCGAACATCGCCTTGATCAACCGCTCCGCGAACGGCAGCTTCTCGTTCGCGACATAGGCGCGCGCGGTCTCGTCGAGCACCGCAGGCCCGGCCAGCATGTTGCCGGCGATCGAAAAACCGTCGCCGGCGATATGGCCGAACCAGTCGATGCAGTCCTTGCCGGAATGCGCGGCGATGCGGCCCTTGGCGTCCATGACATGCAGCTGCCGGCTCTCGCGGCCGCTGTCGGACGCGATCAGCGCAGCGATCGCATCATGCGGACTCTTGCCGCCGCGCAGCAGCGCGAGGCCGTCGATACCGTAGTAGGGATTGACCAGCGCCTGCGTCGCGATGGCGCCGATCCCGGGCGCGATGTGGGGCACCAGGGCGCCGACCGCGAAGAACCGCGTCGCGACGGCGATGCCGAGCTGGCCGGTGGCGCTGTCGCGGGCGATGATCGACCAGGTCATCTCAGATCTCTTCTCCCTCGCCCCGCTCTTCGCGGGGAGAGGGTTGGGGTGAGGGGCTCGCTCCGCGAAGACGGTGCAAATCGAAACGCGCGGAGATTCCCCCTCACCCGGAATTCAAGCTTTGCTTGAATTCCGACCTCTCCCCGCAAGCGGGGCGAGGTGGAGTTGGAGGCTCGCTCTGCGGTCCGACGCGATGTCATCATGCTGTGGCGGTCACCTTGTCTTAGCGGCCGGCAGCGTAGCCCTGCATGCCGCGCGGATTGGCGGCGGCGCGGCGGCGGGGGCCGACCTTCGAGGCCGCGGTGAGGCGGCCTTCCGACCAATCGGGACCAATCTCCACCACATGGCCGCGGCGTTTCAATTCGTCGATGGTCGATTTGGGCACGCGGTTTTCCAGCACCAGCACGCCCGGCCGCGAGGTGCGCGGCCAGAACGAGATCGGGAAATGCTCGGAGTGCCAGGCCGGCGCGTCGATCGCCTCCTGCAAGTTCAGCTTGGCGTGGACATGCCGGAGGAAGAATTGCGTGATCCACTGGTCCTGCTGGTCGCCGCCCGGCGAGCCCCATGACAGATACGGCTCGCCGTCGCGCAAAGCCATGGTCGGCGACAGCGTGGTGCGCGGCCGCTTGCCCGGTGCCAGCGAGGCCGGATGGTTCTCCTCCAGCCAGAACATCTGGGCGCGGCTGCCAAGGCAGAAGCCAAGTTCGGGAATCACCGGTGAGGATTGCAGCCAGCCGCCGGACGGCGTCGCCGAGATCATGTTGCCGGCCTTGTCGATGATGTCGAAATGCACGGTGTCGCCACGCACCTCGCCGAACCGGCCGACGGTCGGCTCTCCGGCGCCCATCGCGCCGACCGCTTCGCGATGTCCTTCGGCGTGGCGCAGCTTCACGACACCGCCGAAGCCTGCGACCGAGCCGGGACGGAAGTCGAGCGAAGCCTTGTCCTTTGAGATCAGCTTGCGCCGCTCGTCGTTATAGGCATCGGACAGCAGCGTCTCGATCGGGATATCGGTGAATTTGGGATCGCCATAGAACGTCTCGCGATCGGCATAAGCCAGCTTGGCGGCTTCGATCTGCAAATGGATGAAGTCGGGGCCCGTGGGATCGAGGCCGTCGAGCTCAAAGCCCTTCAGCAGCGCGAGCTGTTGCAGCATCACCGGACCCTGGCTCCAGACCCCGCACTTCTGCACGGTGTAACGGCCATAATCGTAGGTCAGCGGCGCCTCGATGGTCGGCTGCCAGCGCGCCATGTCGTCGGCCGAGAGCACGCCGCGATGCGGCGATCCGGAGACGTCCATCACCTCCTGGGTGCGGCAGAATTTATCGATGGCCTCGGCCACGAAGCCCTTCGACCAGGCCTGCCGCGCGCGCTCGATCTGCGCCACGCGGTCGGGGCCGGCGCTCTCCGCCTCCTCCAGGATGCGGGTGTAGGTTTCCGCGAGCTTCTTGTTGGTGAAGATGCTGCCGGGCCGCGGCACCTCGCCGTTCGGGAGATAGACATCCGCCGACGTGGTCCAGTATTTCCGGAACAACTGCTCGACGGTCTGAATGGTCGCCGCCGCACGCTCGACCAGCGGGTAGCCGTCGCGGGCATAGCCGATCGCGGGCTCCAGCACGTCGCGCAGCCTTAACGTGCCGTAGTCGCGCAGCAGCAGCATCCAGGTTTCGAAGGTGCCGGGCACGCAGGCGGCGAGCAGACCGGTGCCGGGCACCATTTCGAGGCCCTCGCTGCGGTAGTGCGCGATGGTCGCCTTCGCCGGCGCCGGGCCCTGGCCGCAGATCACCTCGGCCTTGCCGCGCTTGACGTCGTGCACCATGATCGGGACGTCGCCACCGGGCCCGTTCAGATGCGGTTCGACCACCTGAAGCGTGAAGGCAGTCGCGACCCCGGCGTCGAAGGCGTTGCCGCCCTTTTCCAGCACGCCCATGCCGACCGCGGTCGCGATCCAGTGCGTCGAGGTGACGACCCCGAAGGTGCCTTCGATCTCGGGCCTTGTGGTGAACGGATCGGGGTTGATGTTGCTCATGGCGATGGACCGTTGGGCGGCTTGTTGGGTTTCTTGCGCGCGCGCACTTGATCACAGCCGGGCTGGTATGCCAACCGCTTGGTGCACATGGCGGCTCCCATCCGCGTGATCACGCCGAAACGGCGGCGGGAGTGTTGACCGCGTGGCAGGCGACGCCATCGATCAGTTCCGGCGTCCTCTCGCGGCAGAGGTCGAAGGCGAGGGGGCAGCGCGGGTTGAACGAACAGCCCGGCGGCGGATTGATCGGGTTCGGGATCTCGCCCTTGACCGGAATGCGCTGGCGGCCGGACATCGCGAGGTCCGGAACCGCGCCGAGCAGCATCCTGGTGTAGGGCATCCGCGGATTCGCGAACAATTGCCGACCCTCGGCGATCTCGACGATGCGGCCGAGATACATCACGCCGATCCGGCTCGCCATGTGGCGGACGACCGCGAGGTTGTGGCTGATGAACAGGTAGGTCAGGCCGAACTTGTCCTGCAAGTCGCGCATCAGATTGAGGATCTGGGCCTGCACCGAGACGTCGAGCGCCGAGGTCGGCTCGTCGCAGACGATGAACTCGGCCTCCGACGCCAGCGCGCGGGCGATCGCGATCCGCTGGCGCTGGCCGCCGGAAAATTCATGCGGGAATTTCTGGCCGTCGTCGGGATGCAGGCCGACCAGCGACAGCAATTCGCCGACCCTGCCCTTGATGTCGCGCTCGCCCTGGATCAGGTCGAAGGCACGGATCGGCTCGGCGACGATGGCTGTGACCCGGTAGCGCGGGTTGAGGCTCGCATAGGGGTCCTGAAACACCATCTGGATGCGCCGGCGCAGCCGGCGGCGCGCCGGGGCCTGCCGCGGATCGGTCATCGAGACGCCGTCGATGACGACTTCACCCGAGCTCGGCGGCAGCAGGCCGACCACCATGCGCGCGACCGTGGTCTTGCCGGAGCCGGATTCGCCGACCAGCGCAAAGGTCTCGCCGCGCTTGATGTCGAAAGAGACGCCGTCGACCGCTTTCAGGAATTCGGGATGGCCGCCCTCGATCACACGGTTGAGCCACGGTTTCGAGACGTCGAAGACGCGGCGCAGGTTCCTGACCTCGATCAACGTCCCGCTCATACCGCCGTCTCCTTGGCCGGCGCGAACAGATGGCAGGCGACGGATTGGTTGCCCTGTCGGATCGGTTCGGGGCGTTCCACACGGCAGCGATCGAAGGCGAGCGCGCAACGCGGATTGAACGGGCAGCCCGGCGGGATCGCCGACAGCCGTGGCATCGCGCCGGGGATCTGCACCAGGCGCTTGTCCTCGCCCGCAAGCGTCGGGATCGCGCCCATCAACCCCTTGGCGTAGGGATGCAGCGGGTTGCGTACCACCTCCTGCACCGGTCCGATCTCGGCGATGCGGCCGGAATACATCACCGCGACGCGGTCGCAGGTCTCGGCGATCACGCCCATGTCGTGGGTCACCAGCATCACGGCGGTGCCGTGGTCGCGGCCGAGCCGCTTGATCAGCGCGATGATCTGCGCCTGCACCGAGACGTCGAGCGCTGTGGTCGGCTCGTCGGCGATGATCAATTCGGGCTCGGCACAGATCGCGAGCGCGATCACGACGCGCTGGCGCATGCCGCCGGAGAATTCGTGCGGGTAGCCGTCGATGCGCTTCTCCGGCGCGGGGATGCCGACTTCAGCCAGCAGATCGATGGCGCGCCTGCGCGCGGCGCTCTCGCTCAAGTCGGTGTGGGTGCGGATGGTCTCGACGATCTGGTCGCCGATCTTGTAGAGCGGATTGAGGCTGGTGAGCGGGTCCTGGAAGATCATCCCGATCCGCTTGCCCCTGATGCGGCGGATCTCTTCCGGCGGAAGATGGTCGATCCGCCTGCCCGACAGCTCGATCTCGCCGGCGGAGATGCGGCCGGGCGGATCGATCAGCCCGATCACGGCAAGGCCGGTGACCGACTTGCCGGCGCCGGACTCGCCGACCATGCCGAGCACCTCGCCCTTGGCGATGTCGAACGATACCCCGTTGATGGCACGCAAGGTGGCGCGGCGGGTGACGAACTCCACCTCGAGATTGCGCACGGAGAGAACGGGCTGGGTCATCGGAGTTTCGGGTTGAGCGCGTCGCGCAGCCAGTCGCCGAGCAGGTTGATGGAGAGGATCAGGCCCGCCAGCGCAATGCCGGGAAAGGCGACGATCCACCATTCGCCGGCGAACAGATAGTTGTTGCCGATCCGGATCAGGGTGCCGAGCGAGGGCATGGTGTCGGGCATCCCGGCGCCGAGGAACGACAGCGTCGCCTCGGTGATGATCGCGAGCGCGAGGTTGATGGTGGCGATCACCAGGATCGGGCCCATCGTGTTCGGCAGCACGTGCCGGAACATGATCTTGGGCGCCGGCAGGCCGATCAGCTGTGCCGCCGCCACATAATCCTTGTGCTTCTCGACCATCACCGAGCCGCGCACGGTGCGGGCATATTGCACCCAGAAACTGAGACCGATCGCGATGATCAGCACGCCGAACGTGCTCATCTCGTCGAGCCGGTTGCCGAGCAGCGACTTGGCAACGCCGTTGACCAGAAGCGCGATCAGGATCGCGGGGAAGGTGAGCTGGACGTCGGCGATCCGCATGATCACGGTATCGACCACGCCGCCGAAGTAGCCGGCGACCAGGCCGAGGGCGATGCCTAGCGCGCCGGCGAACACCACCCCGGCGATGCCGACCGCCAGCGAGATGCGCAGGCCGTACAGGATCGCGGAGAGCACGTCGCGGCCCTGCTCGTCGGTGCCGAGCAGGAACGGGCTCTGGCCGTCGGCGGTCCATAGCGGCGCGATCCGCGAGTTGATCAGCTGCAACTGCGCCGGATCGAACGGGTTCTGCACCGCGAACCACGACGCGAAGATCGCCAGCAGGAAGAACAGCAGCGTGATCGCGGCGGCGACCATCGTCAGCCTGGAGCGGCGGAACGAATGGAAGATGTCGCTGTCGAGCGCGCGTTTGAACCAGCCGGCAGGTGCCTGGCGAACCTCGGAGCGATCGGAGACGACGGCGTCTGACATCGGCCCGTGCCTCACGCCGCGCGGCCGACGGTCGAGCGCAAGCGCGGATCGACCACGGTGTAGAGGATGTCGACCACGAGATTGATGGTGACGAAGATCAGCGAGACCATCAGGAGATACGCGGCCATGATCGGGATATCGACGTTTTGCACGGCCTGCACGAACAGAAGTCCCATGCCCGGCCACTGGAACACGGTTTCGGTGATGATCGAGAAAGCAATAACCGAGCCAAATTGCAGCCCGGCCACCGTGATCACCGGGATGAGGGTGTTCTTCAGCGCGTGGCCGAAATGGATCGCGCGCGTGGTCAGGCCGCGGGCGCGGGCGAAGCGGATATAGTCGGTCCGCAACACTTCCAGCATTTCGGCGCGCACCAGCCGCATGATCAGGGTCATCTGGAACAGTCCGAGCGTGATCGCCGGCAGGATGATCGCCTTCCAGCCGGAGACGGTGAGGAGCCCGGTCGACCACCAGCCGAGCTTCACCACCTCGCCGCGGCCGAAGGAGGGCAGCCAGCCCAGGGTCACGGCGAACAGATAGATCAAGAGGATGCCGATCAGGAAGGTCGGCAGCGAAATGCCGATCAGCGATATCGCCTGGAATAATCTTGCCAGCATGGTGTCGCGACGCAGCGCCGAATAGACCCCCATCAGGATGCCGGCCACCATTGCAAACAGCGTCGCGCAGATCGCAAGCTCCAGCGTTGCCGGCATGCGTTCCGCCAGCAGCGACGAGACCGGTAGGCGGAACTGGTAGGACACGCCGAACTTGAACTGCATTGCATTGATGAAGTAGCGGCCGAACTGCACCAGCACGGGATCGTCAAGGCCGAGTGACCGGCGGATCTCGGCGCGCTGTGCAGCCGAGGTATCGATCGAGACCATCTGGTTCACCGGATCGCCGGCGAAGCGGAACATCGCGAACGCGATGACGCCCACGGCGAGCATCACGCCGATGGCCTGCAGAAAGCGGCGAAGAGTGAAAGCGAACATCTCTACCTTTCACTGCTTTTGACATGCGGCGCGCGGCCTTGCGCTGCCGGAAAACGAGAGGTCCCGGAAGCCTGCGCTTCCGGGACCCAATTCGCTGAAACCACTATTCACCCTGTTTGGTCGCCCAGTAGAGCAGCACCTGGTTGTCCGCGCGCTGGGTCAATTTGACCTTCTTCGACACGCCCCACACCAGCGGTTGCTGATGCAGCGGGATATAGCCGTAATCCTTGATCACGATCTCATAGGCTTGCTTGATCAGCTGGTCGCGCTTGGCGGTGTCGCTCTCGACCAGGACCTTGTCGGTGAGCGCGTCGACTTCCTTGTTGCAATAACCGCCGAGATTGGCTTCGCCCCTTGTGGGATCCTTCGGATCGTTGCGGCAGCCGAGGATATCGTGCAGCACGTTGTGGGAATCCGAGGTCGCCGGTGTCCAGCCCAGCATGAAGAACGAGGTCTGGTAGCCGCCGGGCTTCAGCACCTTGGCGAAATACTGCGCCTTCGGCTGGGCCAGCAGGTTCACCTTGATGCCGATGCGGGCCAGCATGCCGACCACCGCCTGGCAGATCTGGGCGTCGTTGACATAGCGGTCGTTCGGGCAGTCCATCGTGACCTCGAAGCCGTTCGGATAGCCGGCGTCGGCGAGCAGCTTCTTGGCGCCTTCCGGATCGAGCTTCGGTCGGGTGAATTCCTTCGACAGCGGGTAGAGTTCGGGCGCGATCATCAGCGTCGAGGGTGTCGACATGCCGCGCATGACGCGGGTCTTGATCAGATCGACGTCGATCGTCTTGTAGAAGGCTTCGCGGACGCGGATGTCCTTGAAGGGGTTCTTGCCCTTGATGTTGGAGAACAGCAGCTCGTCGCGCGCCATGTCCATGCCGATGAAGATGGTGCGGATCTCCGGACCGGTCAGCACGGTCGCGGTGCCGCTCGAATTGACGCGCTGGATGTCCTGGATCGGAACCGGCTCGATGACGTCGACGTCGCCCGAGAGCAGCGCGGCGACGCGGGTGGCGTCCGAGGCGATCGACGTGAAGATGATTTCCTTGAGATTATGCTCCGGCTTGCGCCAGTAGCCCGGGTAGACCTTGAAGACGGTCTTCACGCCGGGCTGATGGCTCTCGATCATGAAGGGGCCGGTGCCGTTCTCGTGCAGCGCCGCGTAGCTCGGCGTGGTCGCCGAGGCCGGCGTCGGTGCGACGGAGTTGTTCTCCTCGCACCATTTCTTGTCCATGATGTACCAGCTATCCCACTGCGAGGTCAGGATGGGATTGGGCGAGTCCAGCGTCACGTCGACCGTATAGTCGTCGACTTTGGTGAACTTGGCGTCGGGTGGGACATTGCTGAGGAAGTTGGAGCCCTTGGCGCGGACGCGATCGGCGGAAAACAGCACGTCGTCGGCGGTGAAGGGGTCGCCATTGTGGAATTTCACGCCCTTGCGCAGATGGAAGCGCCACTTGGTCGGGCTCAGCGTCTCCCAGCTTTCCGCCAGCGCCGGGATGATCTTCAGGTTCTTGTCGCGCGCCACCAAGCCTTCATAGACATGGCCATGATGCGCGATCGTGGTGGTTTCCTTCAGCGTATAAGGATCCAGCGACTTCAGCTCGCCCTGGTTGGCATATCTCAAGGTCTGGGCCGACGCCGGCGATGCAAAGGCGACGAGTGCGGCAGTGGCCGCCGCGAACAAACTCCAACGTACCGACATGTGAACCCGCGTCCCCGTTTTTATCCGCCGGCTGCTTTGTCCGGCTGGTATTATTGATGCATGTTGCCAGAGTTTAACGGCCGCGCAAGCGCGATTTCCCCGAGGGGCACCCGTTCGCGCTGGTGCAGCGCAGTGCGGCGCGGTCGAGCATAGGCGGCCGGGACGAGCGCGTGACATTCGACTTTCGGACCGCCGCTCGCCGGTTACGGAATGATCGCCGACGAGCCGTGCATGCCGGCCGCCGCAAACGGTTTGGTTGACCATAACGGATGATTGAGGCCGACTGCACCATGGGGCAGCCAAGGCTCGCTTGCGCAACGCACCCCGACGCGGCGATACTGAGCCGGGCCAAGGCGCATTTGAGGAGGTGGATATGAAGGTCAATGTCGAGATAGATTGTACGCCCCTTGAAGCGCGGCAATTCTTCGGTCTGCCGGATGTGGCGCCGATGCAGGCCGCCGTCATGGACAAGCTGCAGCAGCAGATGACGTCGAACATCGACAAGATCTCGCCGGAATCGCTGATGCAGAGCTGGTTCACCTTCGATCCCAAGCTCGCCGAGCGCTTCCAGGACATGTTCGCGGCAATGGCCGGCTTCGGCAGCGTGGCCAAGAAGAAATAGTGACCGGCATGGACAGGAGCGTTGAAGGGACCGAGCGCCGGTTGCGTCCGCCAAGCCTGTTCCTGATGCTGGCGGAAGGCCGCGGGCTGCTCGAACTCAATTCGAGCCTGCTGCTTTCGCCGCTGCTGATGCAGGCGCCGAAAGGCGACGGTCATCCGGTGCTGGCGCTGCCCGGCTTCCTTGCCAGCGACCTTTCGATGGCGCCGATGCGGCGCTACCTGAAGCAGCTCGGCTATGACGCCTACGCCTGGAACATGGGCCGCAATTTCGGCGGCATCGCCTCCAGGCGGGACGCGCTGCGTGACCTGCTGAAGCGGATCCACGAGGCCTCCGGGCGCAAGGTTTCGATCATCGGCTGGAGCCTCGGCGGCGTCTACGCGCGCGACCTGGCATCGCAGATGCCGGAGCTGGTGCGCTCCGTCATCACGCTCGGCAGTCCGTTCGCCGACGACATCCGTGCCACCAACGCGACCCGGCTGTACGAGCTGCTCTCCGGTGAGAGGGTGGACGATATCCCGGAGATTCGCGCGGCGATCGCGGGCGACATGCCGGTGCCGGCAACCTCGATCTATTCCCGCACCGACGGCATCGTGAACTGGCGGACGTCGCGGCTGCGGCCGTCGGCAACCGCGGAGAACATCGAGGTGCATTTCGCCAGTCATCTCGGTCTCGGGGTCAACCCCGCGGCGCTGTGGGCCATCGCGGACCGGCTGGCGCAGCCGGAAGGCGAGTTCCGGCATTTTGACCGGTCGGGCCCCTTTGCCATTGCCTACGGGGCGGCAGAACAGGCACTATCCTGACCAGACGACGAGAAGCGCCGCCAAGGCGCCCGCGTGAGTTGGCTCTCGGGAGGAGATCATGAGCGACGCCAAGAAGCTGTCCTCGCTGGACGCATCGTTTCTGTATCTGGAAACGCCGGAAATGCCGATGCATGTCGGCAGCATGGCGATCTTCCGGCTGCCCGACGGCTACAAGGGCGACTTCTTCGAGGAGTTCAAGGCGATGATCGCCTCGCGGCTGCACATCGCGCCGATCCTCAAGGCGCGCTTGCAGAAGGCGCCGCTCGACATCGATCATCCGTCCTGGGTCGAGGACGACCAGTTCGACATCGACCGCCACATCTTCCGTGCCAGCCTGCCGGCGCCGCGCGACCGCGCCACCCTGGAACGGATCGTCGGCTGGATGCACGCCAAGCTGTTGAACCGCGCCCGCCCGCTCTGGGAGTTCTACGTCTTCGAGGGCATGAAGGACAATGAGATCGGGCTCTATTCCAAGATGCACCACGCCTGCATCGATGGCGGCGCCGGTGCCGCGCTGACCAGCATGATCTACGACCTGACGCCGGTGCCGCGCGAGATCGAGCCGCCAAGCGCAAAGAAGGTCGCGCCGGAGCCGCGCGACATCGCGGCCAATCTGATCGACGCCTATCAGCAGCTCTGGACCCAGCCGTTCGAGGCGGCGGCCGCCGCGCAGAAGAGCCTGGAGCTGCCGCGCTCCGGCAAGAGCGACCTCGGTTCGATCCTGTTCGACAACGCCATGTTCCAGATCGAGAGCGCGGTGAAGTTCGCCGGGTCGATGCCGACGGTCTTGAAGAGCCTGTCCGACGTCGTCGCCAAGGTCGCCGATCCCAGGTCGCGCGAGAGCCTGCAAGCGATGGCCTCGCCGCCGACCATCCTCAACAAGGCGATTTCGTCGGAGCGCAGCTTTGCCGGCACCTCGATCTCGCTGTCGCGCGCCAAGGCGCTGGCCAAGGCCTCGGGCGGCAAGCTCAACGACGTCGTGCTGGCGCTCGCCTCCGGCGTGGTGCGGCGCTATCTGATCAGCCAGGGCGCGTTGCCGAACAAGTCGCTGACGGCCGGGGTGCCGATCTCGCTGCGCGAGGAAGGCAATGCCGATTCCAACAACCAGGTGTTCGGCATGATCTGCTCGATTGCGAGCGACATCGAGGACCCCAAGAAGCGGCTGGAAACCATCATCGCGCAGTCGACCAAGTCCAAGGAGATGTCGCATCCGCTGCGTGCCCTGATGCCGCAGGTTTCCAACATCTCGATGTTGGGCGCGCCGATCCTGGTGCAGATCATGGCGCTGCTGTACAGCCGCTCCGACCTCTCCAACGTGCTGCCCCCGGCCACCAACATCACGGTCTCGAACGTGCCGGGACCGCGGCAGACGCTGTATGCGGCGGGCGCCGAGCTGCTGCACATCTTCCCGGTCTCGATCTCGACCCACGGCATTGCACTCAACATCACCGTGCAAAGCTACCGCGATCAGCTCGATTTCGGCTTCATCGTGGGTGCCAACATCATTCCCCATGTGCAGGTGATGTGTGACATGCTGCCGCTCGAGTTCGATGCACTCGAGGCGGCGTTCGCTCCCCCGCCTGCGGACATCAAGGGCGCGGCCGAATAGGAATTGCTGTCAATGATCGAAATGCCACCGCTCCAGTTCGCCGAGACGAACGGCATCCGCATGGGGTTTTACGAAGCGGGCCCGAAGACCGACACGCCGCCTGTGGTGCTCTGCCACGGCTGGCCCGAACTGGCGTTCTCCTGGCGTCACCAGATCAAGGCGCTGGGCGAGGCTGGCATCCGGGTGATCGCACCCGATCAGCGCGGCTATGGCGCGACCGACCGGCCGGAGCCGGTCGAAGCCTACGACATGGAGCACCTGACCGGTGATCTCGTCGGCCTGCTCGACCATCTCAAGATCGACAAGGCGATCTTCGTCGGTCACGACTGGGGCGGATTCGTCGTCTGGCAGATGCCGCTACGATACCCGTCACGGGTCGCCGGTGTCGTCGGCGTCAACACGCCGCATTGGGACCGCGCGCCTGTCGACCCGATCGCGCTGTTTCGGCAGCGCTTCGGCGACCAGATGTACATCGTCCAGTTTCAGGATCCGGCGCGCGAACCCGACCGCATCTTCGGCAGCAGGGTCGAGCAGACCTTCGATGCCTTCATGCGCAAGCCGGCGCCGCGTCCCGCCGATGCGCCGCCCGAACAGCCGATCGCGGGCGTCGGCGCATCGGCCCGGCTCAATCTGGCGTTCCCGCAGATGATCGCGAATTACGATGCCAGGCATGATCCACGCACGCCGATCCTGTCGGCGGAGGAGAAGAAGGTGTTCGTCGACACTTTCACCGGGACCGGCTTCACCGGCGGCATCAACTGGTATCGCAATTTCACCCGCAACTGGGAACGCTCGGCCGGACTGGATCACAATGTGCGGGTGCCGTCGCTGATGATCATGGCCGAGAACGACGCGGTGCTGCCGCCCTCGGCCGCCGATGGCATGGAGAGGCTGGTGCCGGACCTCGAGAAATACCTGGTCAAGGACAGCGGCCATTGGACGCAGCAGGAAAAGCCTGACGAAGTCAGCGCCAAGCTGATCGAATGGCGCAAGAGACGATTTGGTTGACGACCGGCGGTCGTCATTCCGGGGCGCGCGTAGCGCGAGCCCGGAATCCATAACCATGATCGTGAGTATGGATTCCGGGCCTGCGCCTGCGGCGCATCCCGGAATAACGAGCGGGATTGAAGCGACACAGGGGGCACTTCCAAGATGGCGTCCGGCAACAGACTGAGTCCGATCCCGCATCCGCCGACGAAGCCGGTGGTCGGCAACATGCTGTCGCTGGATTCGACCGCGCCGGTGCAGCATCTGGTGAAGCTCTCCAAGGAGTTCGGGCCGATCTTCTGGCTCGACATGATGGGCGCGCCGATCGTGATCGTGTCCGGCCACGATCTGGTCGATGAACTTTCCGACGAGAAGCGTTTCGACAAGGCGGTGCGCGGCTCGCTGCGCCGGGTGCGCGCGGTCGGCGGCGACGGGCTGTTCACCGCCGACACCAGGGAGCCGAACTGGAGCAAGGCGCACAACATCCTGATGCAGCCGTTCGGCAATCGCGCCATGCAGTCGTATCACCCGAGCATGGTCGATATCGCCGAGCAGCTGGTCAAGAAATGGGAGCGCCTCAACGCCGACGAGGAGATCGAGGTCGTCCACGACATGACGGCGCTGACCCTCGACACCATCGGCCTCTGCGGTTTCGATTACCGGTTCAATTCGTTCTATCGCCGCGACTATCACCCCTTCGTGGAATCGCTGGTGCGCTCGCTCGAAACCATCATGATGACCCGCGGCCTGCCGCTCGAAGGCCTGTGGATGCAGAAGCGCCGCAAGACGCTGACCGACGACGTCGCCTTCATGAACAAGATGGTCGACGAGATCATCGCGGAGCGGCGCGGCAATACCGCTGCGACCGAAGACAAGAAGGACATGCTGGCGGCGATGATGACCGGCGTCGACCGCGCCACCGGCGAGCAGCTCGACGACGTCAACATCCGCTACCAGATCAATACGTTTTTGATCGCCGGCCACGAGACCACCAGCGGTCTGCTGTCGTGCACGATCTACGCGCTGCTCAAGCATCCCGAGGTGCTGAAGAAGGCCTATGAGGAGGTCGATCGCGTCCTCGGCCCCGACGTCGATGCCAGGCCGACCTATCAGCAGGTGACGCAGCTCACCTACATCACCCAATGCCTGAAGGAGGCGCTGCGGCTGTGGCCGCCGGCGCCGGCCTATGGCATCGCGCCGCTCAACGACGAGACGATCGGCGGCAAATACAAGCTGAAGAAGAACACGTTCATCACCATACTGGTGATGGCGCTGCACCGCGATCCCTCGGTCTGGGGGCCGAACCCCGACGTATTCGATCCCGAGAATTTCAGCCGCGAGGCCGAAGCCAATCGCCCGATCAATGCCTGGAAGCCGTTCGGTAACGGCCAGCGCGCCTGCATCGGGCGTGGCTTTGCCATGCACGAGGCGGCGCTCGCGATCGGGATGATCCTGCAACGCTTCAAGCTGCTCGACGTGCATCGCTACCAGATGCATCTGAAGGAGACGCTGACCGTCAAGCCCGACGGCTTCAGGATCAAGGTGCGGCCGCGTGACGACAAGGATCGCGGCGCATTCGCCGGCAGCACGGGCGTGGTTGCGGCCGCCGCGCCGAAGGCACCGCGCGCACCGACCACGCGGCCCGGCCACAACACGCCGATGCTCGTGCTCTACGGCTCCAACCTCGGCTCGGCCGAGGAACTGGCGACCCGCATGGCCGATCTGTCCGAGATCAATGGCTTTGCCACCCGGCTTGGCCCGCTGGACGACTATGTCGGCAAGCTGCCGGAGGAGGGCGGGGTCCTGATCATCTGCGCCTCCTACAATGGCGCGGCGCCGGACAACGCGACGCAATTCGTCAAATGGCTCGAAAGCGACCTGCCGAAGGATGCCTTTGCCAAGGTGCGCTACGCCGTGTTCGGCTGCGGCAACAGCGATTGGGCCGCGACCTACCAGTCGGTGCCGCGCTTGATCGATGAGCAATTGACCAAGCATGGCGCACGCGCGGTCTATCCGCGCGGCGAGGGCGATGCGCGCAGCGATCTCGACGGCCAGTTCCAGAAATGGTTCCCGGAAGCGGCGAAGGTCGCGACCAAGGAATTCGGCATCGACTGGAATTTCACCCGCACCGCCGAGGACGAGCCGCTCTACGCGATCGAGCCGGTAGCGCAGGGCGCGGTCAACACCATCGTGACGCAGGGCGGCGCGGTGCAGATGAAGGTGCTCGCCAACACCGAGTTGCAGACCAAGGACGGCGCCCATCCATCGGAGCGTTCGACCCGGCATATCGAGGTCGAGCTGCCGGCTACCCTGAAATATCGCGTCGGCGATCATCTCAGCGTGGTGCCGCGCAACGATCCGACCCTGGTCGATTCCGTTGCGCGCCGGTTCGGCTTCCTGCCCGCCGACCAGATCCGTTTGCAGGTCTCGGAAGGCCGCCGCGCGCAACTGCCGGTCGGCAACGCGGTGTCGGTCGGGCGGCTGCTCACCGAGTTCGTCGAGTTGCAGCAGGTCGCGACCCGCAAGCAGATCCAGATCATGGCCGAGCACACCCGCTGCCCGGTGACCAAGCCGAAACTGATGGCCTATGTCGGCGACGACGACGCCTCGGCCGAGCGCTATCGGAGCGAGGTGCTGGCCAGGCGCAAATCGGTGTTCGACCTGCTCGAGGAACATCCGGCCTGCGAGCTGCCGTTCCATCTCTATCTCGAAATGTTGTCGCTGCTGGCGCCGCGCTATTACTCGATCTCGTCGTCCCCGGCCGGCGAGGCGCAGCATTGCAGCGTCACCGTCGGCGTGGTCGAAGCGCCCGCCAGCTCGGGCCACGGCATCTACAAGGGCGTCTGCTCGAACTATCTGGCGCGCCGCCGCGCCGGCGACACCGTTCATGCCACCATCAAGGAGACCAAGGCCGGCTTCCGCCTGCCGGACGACAATGCCGTGCCGATCATCATGATCGGGCCGGGCACCGGGCTCGCGCCGTTCCGCGGCTTCTTGCAGGAGCGTGCTGCGCGCAAGGCGCAGGGCGCGACGCTGGGCCCCGCGATGCTGTTCTTCGGCTGCCGTCATCCGGAGCAGGATTTCATCTATGCGGATGAGCTGAAGGCGTTTGCGGCCGATGGCGTCGCCGAGCTCCACACTGCATTCTCGCGCGCCGAGGGGCCGAAGACCTATGTGCAACACCTCGTCGCCGCGCAGAAGGATCGGGTCTGGGAGCTGATCGAGAACGGCGCGATCGTCTATGTCTGCGGTGACGGCGGCAAGATGGAGCCGGACGTCAAGGCGACCTTGATGTCGATCTATCGCGAGCGCAGCGGTGCCGATGCCGCCGCGGCCACGCGCTGGATCGAGGAGATGGGAACCAGGAACCGCTACGTGCTCGACGTCTGGGCTGGCGGCTAGCCTTCGGCAAAGGCGCCGGCCATGCTAGAAGCCGCGGCATGATTCCCTGGGAAAAGATCGACACCGCGGGCATTCCCGGCACCGAAGGCGAACTGCGTCTGATGCGGCGTGGCCGCGAATTCTCGATCATGCTCGGTACCAACGAGCTGATGAACAGCCGCCTGTCGGGCTCGGAAGAGGCGCTGGCGACACTTGCGGCGAAGAAGATCGACAAGGTCGAGCGGCCGCATTTTCTGATCGGCGGCCTTGGCATGGGCTTCACGCTGCGGGCAGCGCTCAAGGTGCTCGGACCTGAAGCGACCGTCACGGTGTCCGAACTCGTGCCGGCGGTCGTCACCTGGGCGCGAGGCCCGATGGCCGCGATCTTCGGCGACAGCCTGAGCGATCCGCGCGTGAGCATCAAGGAGGTGGATGTCGCCGATGTGATCGAGCGTCATCCACGCAGCTTCGATGCCATTCTCCTTGATGTCGACAACGGCCCCGAGGGCCTGACCCGCAAGGCCAATGACGCGCTGTACGATGTCTCCGGGCTGAAGCTCGCACACACCGCGCTGCGGCGCGGCGGAGTGCTCGCGGTCTGGTCCTCCGGCCCGAATGCCAAGTTCCCGAAATCGCTGTCCCGGGCTGGGTTCGCGGTCAACGAAATTGCCGTCCGCGCCACCGGCCGGGGCCGCGGTGTACGGCACGTGATCTGGATCGCGGTGAAGGAGTAATCGGCGCCGCTATTGCGATGCAGCAAGATTGCTGGCTGGGCGTCCTTGTTCTGATTGTATTGAAAATCCGGGGCCGTTGGGTTTCACTCGGCGGCACGTGAAGCCTCGAGCCCTTTGGTCTGTCGGATGCAGGCGACGTCGAATTTCGGGGTGCAGGAGACGCACGGGATCCTGAACCGCTTCCAGGCTGATTTCCGCGGCTCGAGCGAGGGGCTCGGCTGGTCGTCGGCGTTCGCGTCGGTGCAGCGCGAACGGCCGTTTGACGGGCATTTCCACGCACTCTCCGACAATCTCATGGTGCTGCATCGGGGCGGTCCGGTCGAGATCACCTATGTGATGGACGGCAAGTCGGTGGCCAGGCAGATCCCGCGCGGCGGCGTGTTCTTCCTGCCGGCGGGGCACGCCTGCAACGTGGTGCTGCGCGAGGCGCTGGAATCCACCCACATCTATCTGCGGTCCGATCTGTTCGCGGGCCGGGAGGGCGCGTCCAGCCTGGTCGGCGGGCTGGCGCCGATGCTCGGCGATCAGGATGCCGTGCTCGAACATCTCGCCGCGGCGATCGGCGAGACCATCACCAGCGGCCTGCCGGCCTCGTCGCTGTTCGTCGATCCGATCGCGCAGGCGATCGCCAACCGCTTTGTCGCGATCAATTTCCACAAGCCGAGCGTCGAGGCCGGCAAGCATCCGAACCTGCTCAGCGTCAGGCAGATGGCGCGCATCCGCGAGTTCGTCGATACCAATCTCGAGACCGATATCCGGCTCGACCAGCTGGCCGAGCTGTGCGGCCGCAGCACCGAATATTTCGTGCGCCTGTTCAAGGCCACCAGCGGCATCTCGCCCTACCAATACGTGCTCAATCTGCGCATCGAGCGCGCCAGGGCGCTGCTCGCCGACGAGACGCAGAGCCTCGCCGACATCGCGCTGGCCTGCGGCTTCTCGCATCAGGAGCATTTCACGCGCATGTTCCGCCGCTTCACCGGCGTGACGCCGGGACGATACCGGCGCAGCCACTAAAGCCTCATGAGATTGGGTTGAGCTGGAACGGCGTCGGAGGTTCACCTCTCCCTTGGGAGAGGTCGATTTGCGCAGCAAATCGGGTGAGGGGTTACGGTCTATCGAGAGAGCAAGAGCCCTCACCCGGATTGCTTCGCAATCCGACCTCTCCCCGGCGGGGAGAGGTGAAGCAAGACCGCACCAAGCCGATTCAGCCGAAACTCATCCCGCTTTAGCACGCTGCGAGCCGGGACGGTGAGGGCGCTGCCTCGCCGTATCCCCACTGACGATTTTTCCGGTTTTGTGCAGATTCTCACCGGTTTCGTGCAGGCCCGCGACCGCCGCCCGCCGCTAGCTTCTCCCAACAAAACGAGATGTGCCGGTCCGCCGGCTGGGAGAAATGCCATGAGCATCGCAGCGTTCGATGCCGTACGCCCGCCGATCGCGGCGGCTGGAGATGCCGGCAGCGGCACGTTCGCCTATTGCTCGCAGCAATATCGCGTGCTGTTCGGCGCCGGCACCTCGGCGCGGCTGGGCGAGGAGGCCGAGCGCCTCGGCATCAAGCGGGCGCTGGTGCTGACCACCCCCGAGCAGCAGGACCTCGGACACCGGCTCGGCGCGGGCCTCGGCGACCGGCTCGCAGGGTTATTTGCCGGCGCGCGCATGCATACGCCGGTCGAGGTCACCAACGAAGCGCTTCGCATCGTGGAATCCCGCGACATCGACGGGCTGGTCGCGATCGGCGGCGGCTCGACGGTCGGGCTCGGCAAGGCATTGTCGCTGCGCACCGGGCTGCCGCATCTCGCCGTCCCGACCACCTATGCCGGCTCGGAGATGACGCCGATCCTCGGTGAGACCGCCAACGGCATCAAGACCACGCAGCATTCCCAGGATCTGGTGCCGGACGCCGTCATCTACGACGTCGACCTCACCGTCAGCCTGCCGCCGCATGTCTCCGCCGCCAGCGGCCTGAATGCGATCGCCCATGCAGTCGAGGCGCTCTATGCGCCGGACGCCAATCCGCTGACCTCGCTGATGGCGGAAGACGGCATCGCCGCGCTCGCCCGCGCGCTGCCGCGCATCGTGGCCGAGCCTGCCGATCCCGTCGCGCGGCGCGACGCGCTCTACGGCGCCTGGCTGTGCGGCGTCTGCCTCGGCGCGGTCGGGATGTCGCTGCACCACAAGCTCTGCCACGTGCTGGGCGGCATGTTCAACCTGCCGCACGCCGAAACCCATGCGATCGTGCTGCCGCATGCGACCGGCTACAACGCCGCCGCGGCACCGGAGGCGATGACCCGGATCGCGCGCGCGCTGCGTACCGATGATGCGCCGCAAGGCCTGTTCGAGCTGGCGCAGCGGCTCGCACTGCCGCGCCGGCTGGCCGACATCGGAATGCCCGAGGACGGCATCGCGCGCTCCGCCGAGATGGCGGTGCGCAACCCCTATGCCAATCCAAGACCTGTGGAGCGCGTCGCGATCCAGCACCTGATCGCGGCGGCCTGGCGCGGCGACGCGCCCGCACGGCACTGACTTCTCAAGATCAAAGGACAACACGATGACCAATTTCAACGAGCACGATCTCACCGACGAAGTGATCAGCAGCTTCGCCAACACGCCGAACCCACGGCTGAAATTCCTCATCGAGGAGACGGTGAAGTCGTTGCACGACCTGGTGCGCCGCACCGAGCTTACCTTCGAGGAATGGAATCAGGCGATCGAGTTCCTGACCCGCACCGGCCAGACCTGCACGCCGCTGCGCCAGGAGTTCATCCTGCTGTCCGACGTGCTCGGCGTCTCGATGCTGGTCGACGCGGTCAACCATCGCGAGCGCGAGGGCGCGACCGAGACCACGGTGCTCGGGCCGTTCTATGTCGGCGAGCACCGCGTCACGCCGCACGGCGCCAATATCTCGGAGGGGATCGACGGCGAAGTGATGTTCGTACAGAGCCGCGTCACCGATCTTGCCGGCAAGCCGCTCGCCGGCGCCGAGATCGACGTCTGGCATGCCGACGATGACGGCTTCTACGATTCGCAGAAAGCGGACTACGCCGCGCATGGTCCGTCGCTGCGGGCGCGCTTCGTCACCGATGCCGACGGCCGCTTTTCGTTCCGCACCATCCTGCCGTGCAGCTATCCGATCCCGACCGACGGCCCGGTCGGCGCCCTGATCACCGCGACCAAACGTCATCCGATGCGGCCGGCGCATGTGCACTTCCTGGTCAAGGCCGAGGGCTACGAGCCGCTGATTACCCACGTCTTCCTCGATGGCGACGAGTATCTGCGCAGCGACGTGGTGTTCGGCGTCAAGGACGAACTCGTGGCCCGCGTCGAGCCGAAGCGCGATCCGGTGCTGCCGAACAGCGAGCGGGTCTCCGGCCCGTGGCACCTGATGACCTACGATTTCCAGATGAAGCCGGGCGCCGGCCTGGTGCCGCAGCCGATGATGGCCGCGGAATAACGATCACAACCAACAACACGACCAAGGAGAGGACCATGACCAGCAAACCCGTTGAGACCGACGTGCTCGTCGTCGGCAGTGGCCCGGCCGGCGCGACCGCCGCGGCGCTGCTCGGCATGTACGGCGTCAAGCACATCCTGGTGACGAAATATGGCTGGCTCGCCGATACGCCGCGCGCGCACATCTCCAACCAGCGTGCGATGGAAGTGCTGCGCGATCTCGGTCTTGAGGAGAAGGCCGTTGCGCAGGCCGTGCCGCAGAATCTGATGGCCAACAACGTGTTCTGCGAAAGCCTCGCCGGCGAGGAATTCGGTCGGCTGTACTCCTGGGGCAATCATCCGTCACGCAAGGCCGACTACGATCTCGCAAGCCCGACCCGCATCTGCGACCTACCGCAGAATTTCCTCGAGCCGATCCTGATCGAGGCCGCCGGCCAGCGCGGCACCTCGCTGTGCTTCAACACCGAGTTCGTCGACCTCGTGCAGGATGCCGACGGCGTCACGGCGACGGTGAAGGATCGCCTGTCGGGCGAAACCTACCAGATCCGCGCCAAATATCTGATCGGCGCCGACGGCGGCCGCAGCCGGGTCGCTGAAGTGATCGGCCTGCCGATGGAGGGCCAGATGGGCCGCGCCGGCAGCATGAACATCATCGTGCAGGCGGATCTCAGCAAGTACGTCGCGCACCGTCCGAGCGTGCTGTACTGGGTGCTGCAGCCGGGGGCCGAGATCGGCGGCATCGGCGCCGGCTTGATCCGCATGGTGCGGCCGTGGAACGAATGGCTGATCATCTGGGGCTACGACATCGAGCAGGGCGAGCGCAAGCTCTCCAACGACGAGGCGATCTCGATCGTGCGTAACCTCGTCGGCGACGAGACGCTCGAGGTCAAAGTCCGCTCGACCTCGACCTGGACCGTGAACGAGATGTATGCCGGCCACTATTCGTCGGGCCGCGTGTTCTGCGTCGGCGACGCTGTGCACCGCCATCCGCCGACCAACGGCCTCGGCTCCAACACCTCGATCCAGGATTCCTTCAATCTGTGCTGGAAGCTCAAGCTGGTGCTCGAAGGCCATGCCGCGCCGTCGCTGCTCGAGACCTATTCGGCGGAGCGTCAGCCGGTCGGCAAGCAAATCGTGACCCGCGCCAACAAGAGCATCGGCGACTTCCCGCCGATCTTCGAGGCCGTCGGCCTCGTCGCCTCGACCGATCCCGCCGAGGCGCGCAAGGCGATTGCCGCGCGCAAGGCGCCGACCGCCGAGGGCAAGGCACGGCGCAAGAAGCTCTACGAGGCGATCGCCAACAAGAGCTACGAGTTCAACTGCCACGGCGTCGAGCTGAACCAGCGCTACGGATCGACCGCGGTCGTATCCGACGGCACGCCGATGCCGGCCTTCACCAGGGATCACGAACTCTATTATCAGGCCACCACCTGGCCCGGCGCGCATCTGCCGCATGTCTGGGTCGAGCATCACGGCGAGCGCAAGTCGACGCTGGATCTCACCGGCAAGGGCCGCTTCACGCTGCTCACCGGGATCGGTGGCGATGGCTGGAAGGCGGCCGCGGCGGCGGTCGAGAAGGCTTACGGCCTGCCGGTCGATGTGGTGACGATCGGCCCACAGGGCTGCGATGCGCTCGACATCTATGCCGACTGGTATCGCCAGAGCGAGGTCGACGAGGACGGCTGCGTGTTGGTGCGACCGGACATGTATGTCGCCTGGCGTGCCAAGGAGGCGGCGGCCAATGCCAGCGACGTGCTGCTGGATGTGTTCGGCCAGATCCTCGGCCGTGCGCAAGCCAAGTCCGTCGCCGCCGCCTGATGCGGCGGGGCGCCGGCGATTGTTTTTCAGAACGAAATGAACGGCAGCCGGCGTGCGACCGGCTTGCCTCAAGGGAGGGGAAAATGTCCAAGGATCATTTGAACATCATGTCTTTCGATCGTCGCCGCGTGCTGCAAGGCATCGCCGGTGGGTTCGCCGCAGCAGGCACGACGACATTGTTCGCGCCGGCCGTCCGCGCCGCCAACAAGCCGATCAAGATCGGTTACGTCTCGCCGAAGAGCGGGCCATTGGCCGCCTTCGCCGAGGCTGACGATTTCGTGCTCGGTGAATTCCGGAAATTCATCAAGGATGGCGTCAAGGTCGGCCCGCAGACCTATTCGGTCGAGGTGGTGACCAAGGACAGCCAGTCGAATCCGAACCGCGCCGCCGAAGTCGCCAAGGAGCTGATCACCCGCGACAATGTCAGCCTGATCGTGGTCGGGGCCACGCCGGAGACCAACAATCCGGTGGCGACGCAGTGCGAGCTGGAGCAGGTGCCGTGCATCTCCACGGTTGCACCATGGCAGACCAATTTCATCGGCCGGCAAGCCAATCCCGGCGATCCCAAGAGCTGGAGGCCGTTCGACTACACGTTCCACTACTTCTGGGGGCTCGAGGACGTGATCGGCGTCTTCACCAGCATGTGGAGCCAGGTCGCGACCAACAAATCGGTCGGCGCGCTGTTCCCGAACGATGCCGACGGCAACGCCTGGGGCGACACCACGATCGGCTTCCCGCCCGTCTTGGCCAAGCAGGGCTTCAAGCTGACCGATCCCGGCCGTTTCCAGAATCTCACCGACGATTTCTCTTCGCAGATCGCCGCGTTCCGTGGCGCCGATGCCGAGATCATCACCGGCGTGATCATCCCGCCCGACTTCACCACCTTCTGGAACCAGTCGCGGCAGAAGGGACTGAAGCCGAAGGTCGTCTCCGTCGCCAAGGCGCTGCTGTTTCCTGCGTCGGTGCAGGCGCTCGGCAAGGGCGGCAACAACATCTCGACCGAGGTGTGGTGGACGCCGACGCATCCCTACAAATCGAGCCTCAGCGGTGTCAGCGCGAAGGATCTCGCCAAGGGCTACGAGCAGGCCTCCGGCAAGCAATGGACCCAGCCGATCGGCTTCGTGCATTCGCTGTTCGAGGTCGCGATCGACGCGATCAAGCGTTCGGGCGACCCGGGCGACGGCGCGGCGCTCGCGAAGGCGATCGGAGCCACCAAGCTCGATACGATAGTGGGCCAGGTCGCGTTCGGCTCCAGCGCGGTGCCGCCATTCGCGGCCAAGAACATCGCCAAGACGCCGCTGGTCGGCGGCCAATGGCGGCTCAGCGGCGACAAATACGACATGGTGATCACCGACAACAGACTGGCGCCGCAAATCCCGCTCGGCGGCGACATGCAGGCGCTGAGCTAGCGAGCGCGTCACCGGCACAACATCGATCGAGGATGCGCGTCCCATCCGCGCATCCTCTCCCAGCGAACCCATGCGGTGAGCGAACATGCTCGAACTCCATTCCGTCTCGAAACGGTTCGGTGCCATCGTGGTCGCCGATGCCATCGACCTGACGCTGTCGTCCGGCGAGGCGCTCGGCGTGATCGGGCCGAACGGCGCCGGCAAGTCGACGCTGTTCAACCTGATCACCGGCCTGTTGCGGCCGGATGCCGGCCGTATCGTCCTCGATGGCGCCGACATCACGCATCTCTCTCCGGAGGCGCGCTGCCGCACCGGCATCGGGCGCTCGTTCCAGATCCCGCAGCCGTTCGACCACCTCTCGGTGTTCGAGAACCTTGCGGTCGCCGCCCAGTTCGGCGGCGGTCTGTCGGAGGCGGATGCGGTCCAGCACTGCGGCCGGATGCTTGACCTGACCGGCCTCGAAGCCAAGGCCAATCGTCTTGCCGGCAGCCTGCCACTGCTCGATCGCAAGCGGCTCGAGCTGGCACGGGCGCTCGCCACCAAACCGCGCACGCTGCTGCTCGACGAGATCGCAGGCGGGCTCACCGATGCCGAATGTCATGAGCTGGTCGAGACCATCAGAACCATCCACGCCGAGGGCGTCGCCATCGTCTGGATCGAGCATGTGGTGCATGCACTGCTCGCGGTGGTGCAGCGGCTGGTCGTGCTCAATTTCGGCAAGGTCGTGGCCCAGGGCGTGCCTGCCGAGGTGATGCGTTCGCGCGAGGTCGAGACCATCTATATGGGCGTGCCAGCATGACCGCGCTGCTCAATGTGTCTGCGCTCGATGCGTTCTATGGCGACTTCCAGGCGCTGTTCGGCGTCGATTTCGAGCTCGGCCAGGGCGAGGCGGTCGCGGTGATCGGCGCCAATGGCGCCGGCAAGTCGACCATGCTGAAATCGCTGGCCGGTCTCGTGAAGAACCGCTCCGATGCCATCCGTCTCAACGGGCGCGCGATCGGCGATGCGTCCGCCGCCAGCATCGTGCGGCTCGGGCTGGCGCTGGTCCCCGAGGGGCGCCAGCTGTTTCCCTCGCTCAGCGTCGAGGAGAATCTGCTGATCGGTGCTTACGGCGGCGAGCGCACCACACCGTGGGATCTGGCCGCGGTGTACCGGATGTTTCCGGTGCTCAAGGAGCGCCGGCGCGGCGCCGTCACGGCGCTGTCCGGTGGCCAGCAGCAGATGGTGGCGATCGGCCGCGCGCTGATGTCGAACCCACAGGTCTTGCTGTGCGACGAGATCAGCCTTGGCCTCGCGCCGATCGTGGTGGAGGACATCTACCGCATGCTGCCGCAGATCCGCTCGGGCGGCACCGCGGTCGTGCTGGTCGAGCAGGACATCGCCCGCGCGCTGCGGGCGGCCGATCGTTTTTATTGCTTGCAGGAGGGGCGGGTGACCTTGAGCGGAAAGCCTGACGATGTGGATCAGGACACGATCCGCGCGGCCTATTTCGGAGCATGAGGGAGCGATGAGCGGATTCGACACCATCATCGAAGGCGTGCTGCTCGGCGGCGTCTATGCGCTGTTCGCGCTCGGCCTGTCGCTGATCTTCGGCATCATGCGTCTCGTCAACCTGGCCCATGGCGACCTGATCCTGCTCGCGGCCTATCTGGTGCTCAGCGCCACCACCGCGCTCGGCGTGCCGCTTGCGGTCGCTTCGCTGCTGGTCGTCGCTGTGATGTTCGTGCTTGGTTTCGTGTTGCAGCGGCTGGTGCTGGAGCGCGTGCTCGGCGACGACATCCTGCCGCCGCTGCTCGTCACCTTCGGCCTGTCGATCGTGATCCAGAACGGGCTGCTGCTCGGCTATGGCGCGGACAGCCGTCGCCTGCAAGCCGGCGCGTTCGAATCATCATCGGTCACGCTGGCCCCGGGTCTCAGCGTCGGCCTCGCGCCGCTGACGGCGCTGGTGACGGCGATCGCCGCCGTCGCGCTGCTTCAGCTGATTTTCTATCGCACCTCGCTCGGCCGCGCCTTCCGCGCCACCGCCGACAATCCGGCGATCGCGCAATTGATGGGGGTCAACGAGCGCAATGTCTATGCCATCGCGGTCGGGCTCTCGCTCGCGGTGTCGGTGATCGCCGCTGTCGTGTTCGGTATCCGCGCCAGCTTCGATCCGTCGATCGGGCCGGCGCGGCTGCTCTACGCGTTCGAGGCCGTGATCATCGGCGGCCTCGGCAGCCTGTGGGGCACGCTGGCGGGCGGCATCGTGCTCGGGCTCGCGCAGGCGATCGGCGGCCGGATCAATCCGGAATGGCAGATCCTGGCCGGCCATCTCACCTTCCTGGCCGTGCTGATGGTGCGGCCGCGCGGTCTCTTCCCGGCGAGGCGGACATGAGCGTCGAGAGCATCGATATCCCGGCAGATCGGAAGGATCGTCAGGCCGATGTGCCGGTGTGGCAAGTCCGGGTTGGCACGCGCCTGTCGCGCGTCGCGGCCATGGCCGGCGTGGTGCTGGTCGTGGTGCTCGCGGTGCTGCCCGCGGTCGCATCGCGCAATCTGATCCAGGATCTGATCTTCGTTCTCACCATGCTGACCTTGGCGCAGCTCTGGAACGTGCTGGCCGGCTGGGGCGGACTGGTGTCGGTCGGGCAGCAGGCCTTCGTCGGGCTTGGCGCCTATGCGCTGTTCGCCGGCATCGTGATGGCCGGGCTCGATCCCGTGGCGGCGATCCCGCTGGCCGGGCTGTTCGCGGCGCTGAGCGCGGCCGTGCTCGGGCCGCTGCTGTTCCGGCTGGAAGGGCCATATTTCGCGATCGGCAGCTGGGTCGCCGCCGAAGCCTTGCGGCTGATCTGCGCGCAGTTCAAATCGCTCGGCGGCGGCACCGGGATGTCGATCTCGCCCAGCGAACTGTCCCAGATGTTCGGGCTGAAGGCGGTACAGGCGGTGCTCGGCCTGCGCCCGGCAGCGGCGCGCGACGTGCTGGTCTACTGGCTGGCACTGCTGCTCGCCGTGCTCGTCACGCTCGCGATCTATGCCTTCATGCGCTCGCGCCATGGCCTGGCGCTGGCGGCGAGCCGCGACAACGCGGCGGCAGCGCGCAGCGTCGGCGTGCGCACCGCGCGGATCCGGCACGTGTTGTGGATCGCGGTCGCGTTCGCCACCGGCATGGTCGGCGCCGTGGTCTACCTCCAGAAAGCGCGCATATCGCCCGACGCCGCCTTCAGCGTCACCGACTGGACCGCCTATGTGATCTTCATCGTCGTGATCGGCGGCGTGCGTACCATCGAAGGCCCGATGGTCGGCGTGCTGCTGCTCTGGGGGCTCGTCACCTGGCTCGCCCAATATGGCAGCCTCTACCTCGTCGTGCTCGGCACGCTCGCCATCCTGATCATGCTGTTCATGCCGCGCGGCGTGTGGGGCGCGGCGGCGCGGCGCTGGCAATGGCAGCTGTTCCCGACCCAGCGCTGGCTCGGCCGCAGCGGCTAGCGCATGATGGGTTCAAATCGAAGCGCGTTGGCTCCGTGCTCGCTTTACCTCCGCATTGCGGAGAGGTCGATTTGCGGAGCAAATCGGGGGAGGGGCGCAGCTCCAACGAGAGACCGTAAACCCTCACCCGGCGCTACGCGCCGACCTCTCCCAAGGGAGAGGTCAACCTCAACCGCTCAGAACATCGTGTTGCTGTTCGCCGGGTTCTCGGGAATCGGCTGCACCACGTCCCAATGCTCGACGATCTTGCCATCCTCGAGCTTGAAGATGTCGATGATCGCGTTGCCGCGGGTGCCGGGCTCGCGCACGGCATGAACGTGCAGGATCACATAGTCGCCGTCGACGAACGAGCGCTTGATCTCGCTGTGCGAGTTCGGGAACTTCTCGCGCAGGAAGGCGATGAACTTGCGGAAGCCGTCCGGTCCGTCGGCCGCGCCGGGATTGTGCTGCACATAGCGGTTGCCGACATAGGCCAGCGCCGCGTCGGCGTCCTTCTGGTTCAGTCCCTTCTCGTAGAAGGCCAGCACCGCCTTGCGGTTGGCTTCCTGCTGCGCTTCGCTGGTCGCGGCCATAGCCGACGACGACGCGAGCGCAAGGAGGAGAGCGGCGACGACTGTCCGTGGCCGGAGAAGGGTGTTCATCTGGAGGCTCCCGAGGCTGAGCGATGGATAGCGCTCTCTACAGCGTCCATCCCCCGCCCGAAAGAACGCACTCCTGGCTCACATGGTCACCGGGAGATACCGGCCCTATGCCGCCTTCGCCGCCGCGCCATGCGCGTGCTTGTCGATGGCGTCGATGATCTCGGGCCACATCGGGATCGGCAGCGCATGGCCCATGCCTTCGATCATCAGCAGCTTGGCGCCCGGGATCGAGACCGCGGTGTCCTTGCCGCCCTCGGGATGCACCAAGGGATCGATGGTGCCGTGGATCACCAGCGTTGGCGCCTTGACGCTGCGCAAGCGCTCCTTGCGACTGCCGGAGGCGAGGATGGCGCGCAGCTGGCGGCCGACGCCCTCCGGATTGAGACCGCGCTCAAAGGTGCGCCGCGCACGTTCGGGATCGAGCGCCTCATCCTCCGGGAACGAGCCGTTGCGCAACACTTTCCAGGTCTGTCCGAAGCGGACGAAATACTCCTCCTTGCTCTTCGGCGGCGGTGCCATCAGCACCGCGGTCGCTTCGCGGGTCGGGCCCGGGATCTTTGGATTGCCCGTGGTCGACATGATCGAGGTCAGCGAGCGCACCCGCTCGGGGAAGGTGATCGCAACCTCCTGCGCGATCATGCCGCCCATCGAGGCGCCGACCAGATGCGCGGTACGGATGCCGAGCGCGTCCATCAGCCCGATCGTGTCGCGGGCCATGTCTGCGAGTTTGTAGGGCGCGGCGACCGGAATCTTCAGGAAGCGCAGCTTGATCAGCTCGAGCGCGGTCAGCCGCTTGCCGCCGCTCATCCGCGACGACTTGCCGATATCCCTGTTGTCGAATCGGATCACGCGAAAACCGCGCGCGGCGAGCTGCCGGCAGAACTCGTCGTCCCAATGGATCATCTGGGCGCCGAGGCCCATGATCAGCAGCAGCGGCTCGGCATTCGCATCGCCAAAGACCTCGTAGCAGATGTCGATGTTGTTGGCGCGGGCAAGCTGCGGCGGCTGATGGGCGAGCGTGGTCACGGGCGTCCTCTTCCGGATTCGAGGTCAGGAACCTGCATGCTGCCATGGATTGACGCAGCGCAGAAGGGCTTCGACGCCGCGGGTCGTGCCGCGCTGTTGACCGATCAGCGGCAACAGTGTCGTATGGCACGAACAAGTGGAAGCGCGACAAGCGCTCGGGATTGGTGAGGAGGAGGGCCGCATGGCCGACAAGGGCAACGACCCTGCCGTGATCTGGCAGACGATGATTGGCGAGATGGAGAAGGGGTTCAACTCCTTCGGCAACCAGTTGATGAGCTCGCCTGAGTTCTCGAAGGTGATGAACCAGGCCGGCGGCGTCGCGGCCGGCGCGCAGAAGCAGCTCGGCGAGCTGATGGAGAAGTATCTGCTGGCGATGAACCTGCCGAGCCGCGCCCAGCTCGTCGGCATGGCCGAGCGCCTGCAATCGATGGAGACCCAGCTCAACGAGATCAAGACGCTGTTGCAGCAGGTGCATCACAATTCGCTGGCGCCGGATGACGGCTATGGCGCGACGCCGCGGCCGCCGCGCACCAAGCGCCCGCCATCCGAGGGAGACGGCACATGAATGCTCCCACCGGATTTGATTTCGCCTCGATCTCCGAGCGGGTGCAGTCCGAGGTGCAGCGTGCGATCCAGCGCAGCATCAAGGGCGTCGAGTATTTCTCGAGCTCGGGCCCCACGCTCGGCGAGACACCGAAGGACGTGCTGTACTCGCGCGGCACCATGAACCTCTATCACTACCGGCCGCAGGCCGACGAGGTCTATCGCGTGCCGGTCCTGATCGTGATGGCGACCACCAACCGCGGTTACATCCTCGATCTGGTGCCGGGGCAGAGCTTCATCGAATTTCTGCTCAAGCGCGGCTTCGATGTCTACATGCTGGATTGGACCGCGCCGAAGCCCGAGGAGAAGTCGCTGCGCATGGAGGACTACGTCCTCGACTTCATTCCGGAATCGGTCCGCCGTGTGCAGCAGGTCTCCGGCGAGAAGGACGTGTCGGTGATCGGCTATTGCTTCGGCGGCGTGTTGTCGCTGCTCTACGGCTCGATCTTCAACGACGGGCCGATGAAGAATTTGATCTGCTTCACCACGCCGATCGACTTCCGCGAGATGAAGCTGTTCTCGAATTTTGCCGACCGCCGCTACTTCGACGTCGACCGCCTGATCGACAGCACCGGCAACATGCCGCCCGAGCTGATCCTGCAATCGTTCGACATGTTGCGGCCGGCCGCGCGCGTAGCTGGCCAGATCCAGCTCTGGGACAACATCTGGAACGACGAGTTCGTCAAATCGTACCGGATGTTCGACCGCTGGGCGACCGACACGCTGCCGCTGGCCGGCGAATATTTCCGCGCCATCACCAAGGATCTGATGTGGGACAACAAGCTCTACAACGACACCATGACGGTCGGCGGCCGCGCGGCCAGGCTTGCCGACATCAAGGTGCCGATCCTGCACGCGGTCGCCGAGCACGACCACATCGTGCCGTATGACGCGGCAAAGCACCTGATCACCAAGATCGGCTCCGAGGACAAAGAGGAGGTGATGCTGAAAGGCGGTCACGTCTCGCTGGTCGCCGGCGCCAATGCAATCAAGCGGCTGTGGCCGAAACTGGACAACTGGTTGGGCAAGAGATCGATATGACCGAACAACGTTCCTATCCGCGCCACGTCACGACCGAGGCCGGCGACATCGAATTCCGGCTGATGACGCGGGCCGACGAGGCCGCGGTGCTGGCCTTCGCGCAGAAGCTGCCGACGCACGATCTGTTGTTCCTGCCGCGCAACATCAGCCAGCCGAAGGTGCTGTCGGCCTGGGTCAACGAGATCGAGCGCGGTGACATCACGAGCCTGCTCGCGATCAAGGATGGCAAGGTGGTCGGCTGCGGCACGTTGGTGCGCGATCCGCACTCCTGGTCGCCGCATGTCGGCGAGATCCGGATGGTGGTGTCGCTCGACGTGCGCGGGCAGGGCGTCGGCCGGGCGCTGTCACAGGAGACGTTCGCCATTGCCCTTGGCGCCGGGCTGGAGAAGTTCTCGGTACAGATGACGGTCGACCAGCGCGCGGCGATCGCGCTGTTCGAAAGCCTCGGCTTCAAGGCGGAGGCCCTGCTGCGCGACCATGTCCGCGATGTCGAGGGCAAGACCCACGACATCGTCGTGCTCGGGCACAATGTGGCGCAGGTCCGGGCGCAAATGGAGGCATATGGGGTGTCGGACGCGGTTGGGGGTAATTAGAAACCGTTAACCGCTGACGCGTTAGGCAATCTGCCGGATTTTCATCCAATTCACAGGTTCGTGATATCGCGCTGCAACATTAATATTGCAGCGCACCATGGGGTGTGCCATAACACCGTTGCCCCGGGCCAATCCGGACGGGGTGAGCCCATAGCTCAAACCTGAGGATGGAGAGACCCCAATGACCACCGAAACCAATTCCGTGCTGAACAGCGTCAAGGAAGCCTTCGCGCCCGTCACCGAGGCGTTCACCAAGCTCCAGAACCTGGAAGTTCCGGAAGCCGCCCGTGAGTTCGTGAAGAAGCAGGCCGAGGCCGGCAAGACCCGCGCCGCCGATGCCTATGCCGGCTCCGAGAAGGTGACCTCCGTGATCGAGTCCGCTGTTGCCGGTTCGGTGACCGAAGCCGCCAAGATCAGCCGCAACATCCAGCAGGCGATCTACCACGACGCCGAGGCGTTCTTCGCCGGCATCGACAAGCTCGCGTCCGCCAAGTCGCTGAGCGAAGCCGCCCAGATCCAGTCGGACCTGGTCCGTGCGCGTGGCGAACTGTTCGTCTCGCGGGCGAAGGCCACCACCGAGTATCTCGGCAAGCTCGTCACCGACGGTGCCAAGTCCGCGCAGGACAACTTCGCCAAGGTCTACGGCAAGACCGCCTGATCGCGCTCGCGCCGACCAACTGCCGCTTTTCGAAGGCCCGCCATGTCGCGGGCCTTCTTTTTTGCCTCACAGTCGTCATCCTGACGTGAAGCTAGTCCTCATCCACAGGTGTCGTCGCCCGGCTCGACCGGGCGACCCAGTACGCCGAGGCCTATCCGCTCAAGCACCACCGTCTCTGGAATACTGGATCACCGCCTGCGCGGGTGATGACACTGAGCAAGCTGAGGGGTGCGAGCGGACGTAAACTAGCATACATTCGAAAGTCCCCATGACCCTTCCCGCAGCCCTTGCCTCTACGCCCGTCGATGCCGAACGTGCCGCCGAGCTGCGGCGCGTGAAGTGGCTGGCGACCGGCGTGCTGGTGGCGACCCTGATCATCTTCATCGCGGCGAAGGCGCTGCTGCCGCTGCATCCGGCCTTCGGCTTCGTCGCGGCCTTCGCCGAGGCCGCGACCATCGGCGGCCTCGCCGACTGGTATGCCGTCGTCGCGCTGTTCAAGCGGCCGCTCGGCCTGCCGATCCCGCACACCGCGATCATCCAGAGCAATCAGCAACGCATCGCCGAGAAGCTCGGCGAGTTCATCGAGAACAATTTCCTGGAGGCCGGCCCGGTCGAGGCCAAGCTGCGCGAGATCGATTTCGGCTCGTTCATCGCCGACTGGCTGCGCGACCGCAAACGGTCGGAGGATCTCGCCCGCTTCGTGCTGCGGATGCTGCCGGAAGCGTTTGCGGCCACCGAGAGCTCGGGCCTGATGCAGTTCATCAGCCGCCGCGTCACGACGCAGGTGCTCTCGATCGACCTCGCGCCGCTCGCCGCCGGCGCGCTGCGCGGCTTCGTGCAGGACGGCAAGCATGAGGGGCTGCTCGACGACCTCTTGCGCGTGCTGCACCAGACGCTGACGCAGCAGGAGACCATGGCCGTGATCCGCGACAAGGTCCGCGCGGAGATGCCGACGCTGCTCAAGCTCTATCGTGCCGACAAGTTCGTGGTGAACCGGATCATCGCCTCGGCCACGAAATTCTTCGAGGAGGTGCGCAACGATCCGCAGCATCCGTTCCGCGGCGAGTTCGATCGCATGCTGCTGTCGTTCGTCGACCGGCTCGGCAACGACAAGACCTTTGCCGACCGCATCGATGGCCTCAAGCGCGATCTGATGGCGCGGCCGGAACTCGCCAATCTCGGGCGCACCATCTGGGCCAACGTCAAGGATTTCATCGCGCGCAGTGCCTCGGGCGAGTCGCAGGTGTTGCAGCATCAGCTGGCGCGAATGTTCGTCGAAGCCGGCGATGCGCTCGATGGCGATGCCGAGCTGCGCAACGAAATCAACCAGGGCCTGGTCGCGATCCTGCGCACGGTCGTTGCCGAGCAGAAGAGCGGCGTCTCGAGCTTCATCGCCGACCAGATGAAGAGCTGGGACATGGAGCAATTGATCGCGCTGATCGAGGTCAATGTCGGCAAGGACCTGCAATACATCCGCTTCAACGGTTCGCTGATCGGCGGACTTGCCGGGCTCGCACTTTACACGCTGGAATACGTGCTGCGGCTGCTGTGACCGATTGGGCACGCAAGTGACTTTAGTTGTGGCAAGTGTGACCTGAACCGCTTGCGCGAAAGTGATCGGTTTCCTAGCTTTTCAAGGTTGATTGTTGCGTTGCGGAACGATTCCGCCGGGTTTGCGTCAATCCTGCTGACCCATTCCTGATGATCCCATTGCCGGCCGCCGCGACGTCAGGGGCCGTGAAGAGGAGCTGAAATGTCGGTTGCTGCGCAGTCGCTACGCCCGCCGTCCCGGACGCTGATGTTTCTGGAAGGCCGCGCCATTCACGAGCTCGGAGCTTTCCTGGGTGCATTGCCGCTGTTGAGCCTCGCGCCGCGCGGCGATGGGCATCCGGTGCTGGTGTTGCCCGGCCTGATTGCCTCCGACATGTCGACGCGGCCGCTGCGCGACTTCCTCAAGAGCAAGGGCTACGCCGTCAGCGGCTGGCGCCAGGGCCGCAATCTCGGGCTGCGCTCCGGCGTGCAGGACGGCATGGTCGACCTGCTCCAGGAGATGAACGAGACCAGCGGCCGCAAGGTCTCGCTGGTCGGCTGGAGCCTCGGCGGCCTCTATGCGCGCCAGCTCGCCAAGATGATGCCGGAGCGCGTGCGCCAGGTGATCACGCTCGGTAGCCCGTTCGCTGCCGGCCCGAAGTCGACCAACGCCTGGCGCGTCTACGAGATGGCCAGCGGCCGCCGTGCCGACGAAGAGGATTCTCGTTTCGGTGGCTCGCTCGCGAGCGCGCCGCCGGTGCCGACCACCGCGATCTTCAGCCGCACCGACGGCGTCTGCGCCTGGCAGGGTTGCCGCGAGCAGGCCTCGTCGATGACCGACAGCATCGAGGTCGAGAGCAGCCATTGCGGCATGGGTCATCACCCGGCCGTGGTCTACGCCGTCGCCGATCGCCTCGCGCAGAAGGACGGCGAGTGGGCGCCGTTCGATCGCAGCGGCTGGCGCAGCTTCGTCTATCCGGATCCGAACCGCTGACTTGCTTGCCTCGCCCCGCCTGCGGGGAGAGGCCGGATCGCATGAAGCGAAGCGCAATGCGATCCGGGTGAGGGGAGTCTCCACGAGAGCAACTCTCACCGTGAACGCGGAGAGCCCTCCTCATCCCGACTTTCTCAGAGCGAGCTTCGCTCGTCTCGGCCCCGAACGCGGGGAGAAGGGGAAGCACCCGCATTGTCGTGACTCGACAAAACGCGCTATGCGTTGAGGCATGCCGCAGCCGCTTGCCCGCATCGTCGACCAACTGAAGCGCGAACCGTCGCGCACCGGCTCGATCATCATCACCGTGTTCGGCGATGCCATCGTGCCGCGTGGCGGCGCGGTGTGGCTCGGCACGCTGCTGGAATTCTTCAAGGCGCTCGACATCGACGGCAATGTGGTGCGCACCGCGATGTCGCGGCTTGCCGCCGACGGCTGGCTCGAGCGCAGCAAGCTCGGCCGCAACAGCTTCTATCGTCTCAACACCAAGGGGCGGCAGACCTTCGACACCGCGACCCGGCACATCTATGATCCGCCGCCGTCGGACTGGACCGGCCGCTTCGAGCTGCTGTTGATCGGCAATGCCGAGGACCGCGACGCCGCGCGCGAGGCGCTGAAGAATGCCGGCTTCGGCAGTCCGCTGCCCGGTGTGTGGGTCGCGCCGTCGGGCGTGCCGATCCCCGATGAAGCGTCGCGCGCGATCCGTCTCGAAGTGTCAGCGGAAGACGACAGCGGCCGCCGCCTGCTCAGCGAGAGCTGGCCGCTCGATCGCACCGCGGACGCCTATCTGAAGTTCATGAAGACGTTCGCGCCGCTGCACGGCGCGATCGTCCGGGGCGAGACGCTGAGCGACGCGGATGCCTTCACCGCGCGCATCCTGCTGATCCACCACTACCGCCGGGTCGTGCTGCGCGACCCGCTGCTGCCCTATCAGTTGCTGCCGAAGGACTGGCCGGGCAGGGCGGCGCGAAAACTCTGCGGCGAGATCTATCGTGGCGTGCTTTCGCTGTCGGAACAATGGCTTGACGCGCACGCAACCAATGAAGACGGGGCGCTGCCAAGGCCCAACGGGGCTGTGGCACGCCGTTTCGAGGATGTCTGAACATATTACAAAAATAGGTTGCATTTCAAAATTTGTGTTATATATTACTGCCTAACAACACACTGGGAGGTCGGCCATGTACACGCAGGCGCTCAACTCATCCGACGGCGACGAACGCGGCGTCGAGGATGTCGCCCGTGCCAGTCAGTTCCAGGCCCGCATCGATGCCGATGAGCGTATTGAGCCGAACGACTGGATGCCCGCGGCCTACCGCAAGACGCTGACCCGGCAGATATCCCAGCACGCCCATTCCGAAATCGTCGGCATGCTGCCCGAGGGCAACTGGATCACCCGCGCGCCGTCGCTGCGCCGCAAGGCTGCGCTACTCGCCAAGGTGCAGGACGAATGCGGCCACGGGCTCTATCTCTACGCCGCCGCCGAGACGCTCGGCACCTCGCGCGAGGAGCTGGTCGACGGCATGCTCTCGGGCAAGGCGAAATATTCCTCGATCTTCAATTACCCGACCCTGACCTGGGCCGACATCGGCACCATCGGCTGGCTGGTCGACGGCGCGGCGATCATGAACCAGATCCCGCTGTGCCGCTGCTCCTACGGTCCCTATGCACGCGCGATGATCCGCGTCTGCAAGGAGGAGTCGTTCCACCAGCGCCAGGGCTTCGAGATCATGGTGACGCTGTGCCGCGGCACCGCCGAGCAGAAGGCGATGGCGCAGAACGCGCTCGATCGCTGGTGGTGGCCGGTGCTGATGATGTTCGGCCCGCCGGATCAGGTCAGCCAGCACAGCGACACCTCGACCAAATGGAAGATCAAGCGCTTCTCCAACGACGAGCTGCGCCAGAAATTCATCGACGCCACCGTGCCGCAGGCCGAATTCCTCGGGCTGACGATTCCCGATCCCGGCATGACGCAGAACGAGAACGGCAATTGGGTGCACAGCCTGATCGACTGGGACGAGTTCAAGCAGGTGCTGGCCGGCAACGGTCCCTGCAACCGCGAGCGCCTCGCCGCGCGCCGCAAGGCGCATGAGGAGGGCGCCTGGGTGCGCGAGGCGGCTGCGGCCTATGCCGAGAAGCGCAAGCGTCGCCAGCTCGCACAAGCCGCCGAATAAGGAGCGCTCAAGATGGCCACGCCGAACGTTCCGCTCTGGGAAGTCTTCATCCGCAGCCGCAACGGGCTTGCGCACAAGCATGTCGGCTCGCTGCACGCGGCGGATTCGACTCTCGCGTTGCAGGCCGCGCGCGACATCTACACCCGCCGCGGCGAGGGGCTGTCGATCTGGGTGGTGCCCTCGAACGCGATCACCGCGTCGGACCCGTCCGAGAAGGGCATGATGTTCGAGCCGGCGGAATCCAAGATTTATCGCCACCCGACGTTTTACGACGTGCCCGACGAAGTCGGGCATATGTGAATTTCACCCGTCATGGTGAGGAGCCGCGTATGCGGCGTCTCGAACCACGACGCCCCGATCGTAACCGCGGCCATCCTTCGAGACGCCTGCTACGCAGGCTCCTCAGGATGACGCCGGGCAAGTGGATGCAGGTGAACTAGAACATGGCAACCGCCAACATCGAAGTCTCCGAAACGCCGCTGGTGCTGTACGCGTTGCGCCGCGCCGACGACGCGCTGATCCTCGGCCACCGGCTGTCCGAATGGTGCGGCCATGCGCCGGCGATGGAAGAGGATATGGCGCTCGCCAATATGGGCCTCGATCTGCTCGGCCAGGCCCGCGAGCTCTACAGCTACGCGGCCAAGGTCGAAGACCGTGGCAACGACGAGGACAAGTTCGCCTATCTGCGCGACGTCAGGCAGTACCGCAATCTGCTGCTGGTCGAGCAGCCGAACGGCGACTTCGCCCGCACCATGGTGCGCCAGTTCTTCTATGCGGCGTTCGCCGATCTGTACTGGCGCGCGATGATGGCATCGTCCGATCCGACGCTGGCCGCGATCGCGGCGAAGTCGGAGAAGGAAAGCGCCTATCATGTCAGGCATTCGTCGGAGTGGATTGTCCGGCTCGGCGACGGCACCGAGGAGAGCCACCGCCGCGCGCAGAACGCGATCGATGACCTCTGGGCCTATACCGGCGAGATGTTCGCGGTCGACGATGGCGAGCGCGGCCTGATCGATGCCGGCATCGCAATCGATCCTGCGACGCTCAAGGCGCGCTGGCTCAAGACGATTGGCGACATCGTCGACGAGGCGACGCTGGCGCTGCCGAAGAGCGATTGGATGCAGCAGGGCGGCCGCGTCGGCAGCCACAGCGAGCATCTCGGTCATCTGCTCAGCGAGTTGCAGTCCCTCCAGCGCACCTTCCCGGGGGCGACATGGTGACGGCAGCACTCAGCGATGCCGATCTGCGCCGGCGCGCCTGGAGCGCGGCCGCGCAGGTGGTCGATCCGGAAATCCCGGTGCTGACCATCGCCGATCTCGGCGTGCTGCGCGACGTCGCGGTCCACGACGGCCGTGTCGAGGTTGCGATCACGCCGACCTATTCCGGCTGTCCGGCGATGAACATGATCGCGCTAGAGATCGAGCTCGCGCTCGAGCGCGAGGGCATTCATGCGCCGAAGGTCCGTACCGTGCTGTCGCCGGCCTGGACCACCGACTGGATGAGCGAGGACGGCCGTCGCAAGCTCAGGGAATACGGCATCGCGCCGCCGCTGCCGGGCTCCTCGCGCCGCGCGCTGTTCGGCGAGCAGGCGGTCGCGTGCCCGCAATGCGGCTCCGGCGATACCGAACTGCTCTCCGAATTCGGCTCGACCTCCTGCAAGGCGCTGTGGCGTTGCAAGAGCTGCCGTGAACCCTTCGACTACTTCAAGTGTCATTGATCATGATGTCGTTTCGAGCTGCCAAGTCCGTCATTGCGAGCGAAGCGAAGCAATCCATTTCTCTACACGGAGATAGATGGATTGCTTCGTCGCTTCGCTCCTGGCAATGACGGGGAGAGATAGGCGATGTCCTTGACCCCGCGATTCCACCGTCTGTCCGTCAGCGATCTGCGCCGCGAGGCGTCGGACGCCGTATCGATGACCTTTGCGATCCCCGACGATCTGCAAGGCGATTACCGCTTCACGCCCGGCCAGTACCTGACCTTGCGTACCACGATGGACGGCGAGGAGGTTCGCCGCTCCTATTCGATCTGCTCCGGCCCCGACGATGGCGAGCTGCGCATCGCGGTGAAGAAGGTCGACGGCGGTGCGTTCTCGAACTGGGCCGCCGACGAACTCAGAACCGGCGACGAGCTCGACGTGATGACGCCGACCGGCCGTTTCGGCATCGCTCACGCGGCAGGCGAAGCGCGGACCTATGTCGGCTTCGCTGCCGGCAGCGGCATCACGCCGATCCTCTCGATCATCAAGGGCGTGCTGGCGCGCGAACCGGATAGCCGCTTCTTCCTGTTCTACGGCAACCGCACCACCGAAGGCGTCATGTTCCGCGAGGCGCTGGAGGAATTGAAGGACCGTTTCATGCAGCGGCTGTCGGTGTTCCACGTCATTTCAGGCGAGGAGCAGGACATCCCGATCCTGCACGGCCGGCTCGACGGCGACAAGGTGCGCCTGCTGCTGCGCTCGCTGGTGCCGGCCGCGACCGTCGATCACGTCTTCGTCTGCGGCCCCGCCGCGATGAGCGAGACGATCGAGGCCACCTGCCGCGAGATCGGCATCGCCGACGAGCGCATCCATGTCGAGCGCTTCGTATCGGAGTTTGGCGGCAAGCCGCGTCCGAAGGTCGTCGTTGCCGCCGGTGCGCCGCCGAAGGCGATCGCAGGACTGATCATCGACGGCAAGCGCCGCGAGGTGCCGGTGGCCGATGGCGAGTCGATCCTGGATGCCGCGCTGCGCGCCGGCATGGACCTGCCGTTCGCCTGCAAGGGCGGCATGTGCTCGACCTGCCGCGCCAAGCTGGTCGAAGGCGAGGCGCCGATGGACCTGAACTATTCACTGGAGCCGTGGGAGCTCAAGGCGGGGTTCATCCTCACCTGTCAGGCCAAGCCGTGCTCCGGCAAGGTCGTGGTCGATTATGACCATGTCTAGCGGTCATTCCGGGCTCGCGCTCCGCGCGCCGCGGAATGACGGAAGTAGCGTTGACCCGCCGAGCGTTGCGCTTGAGATTAGTTTGACACCAAGAGGCCCGCTGTAACGGGCTCGCCCACAGGGAGTTCGATGTGAACGTGAAGGCCACGCTATCATCAGAAGACTTGACGCCGGAAGATCTGGCCCGCGCCTGCGCGGATGCGATGTGGAAGGAAGACGACGCCAGCAAGGGTCTCGGCATGGAGCTGGTCGAGATCAAGCCGGGGCAGGCGACGATGGCGATGACGGTGCAGCCGCACATGGTCAACGGCCAGCGCATCTGCCATGGCGGCTACATCTTCACGCTCGCCGATTCGGCGTTCGCGTTTGCCTGCAACAGCCGCAACGATCGCGCGGTGGCGGCGCAGGGCAATGTCACGTTCATCCGCCCGGGCAAGCTCGGTGATCGCCTGGTGGCGACGGCGCGCGAGATCTCGCGCAGCGGCCGCTCCGGAATCTACGACGTGCGCGTCACCGCCGGTGACAGCGTGATCGCCGAATTCCGCGGACATTCGCGCGTGATCCAGGGCACCTGGCTGCCGGACACGGACATCAAGGCATAGGTTTTGGGGGAAACGTCGATGGCAACGGCAAAGCTCAAGGTCAAGGATGGCGGCTATCATGCCGAGCTCGATGCAGCCGAGTGCGCCTCGCGCGACGAGATCATGGCGTTGCAAACCAAGCGGCTCGGCTGGTCGCTCAAACATGCCTATGACAATGTCGCGCACTACAAGAAGGCGTTCGATGCCGCGGGTGTGCACCCGACGGACTTCAGGCAGCTTTCCGATCTCGCCAAGTTCCCGTTCACGGTGAAGACCGATCTGCGCGACAATTATCCCTTCAACATGTTCGCGGTGCCGCGCGAGCAACTGGTGCGGGTCCATGCCTCGTCCGGCACCACCGGCAAGCCGATCGTGGTCGGCTATACCAGGGCTGATATCGACACCTGGGCGGATGTGATGGCGCGCTCGATCCGCGCCGCCGGCGGCCGCAAGGGCATGCTGATGCACAATGCCTATGGCTATGGCCTGTTCACCGGCGGCCTCGGCGCGCATTACGGCGCCGAGCGGCTCGGCTGCACCGTGATCCCGATTTCCGGCGGCATGACCGAGCGCCAGGTGCAGTTGATCAACGACTTCCGGCCCGACATCATCACGGTGACGCCGAGCTACATGCTGGCGATCCTCGACGAGTTCAAGCGGCAGGGCCTCGACCCGCGCAAGTCGTCGCTCAAGTTCGGCATCTTCGGCGCCGAGCCCTGGACCAACGCGATGCGCGTCGAGATCGAGCAGGCCTTCGACATGGACGCCACCGACATCTATGGCCTGTCGGAAGTGATCGGCCCGGGCGTCGCGCAGGAATGCGTCGAGACCAAGGACGGCTTGCACATCTGGGAGGATCACTTCTATCCGGAGGTGATCGATCCCTTGACCGGCAAGGTGCTGCCTGACGGCGAGAAGGGCGAGCTGGTGTTCACTTCGCTGACCAAGGAAGGCTTCCCGATCATCCGCTACCGGACCCGCGACCTGACGCGGCTGTTGCCCGGCACGGCGCGGCCCGGCATGCGACGGATGGAGAAGGTCACCGGCCGCTCCGACGACATGATCATCCTGCGCGGGGTCAACGTGTTCCCGACCCAGATCGAGGAGGCCCTGCTGGCGACCGACTGGTGCGGCGGCCACTTCGTCATCGAGCTGACCCGCGAAGGCCGCATGGACGAGATGACGGTGCTCGCCGAGGCCCGTCCCGAGAGCTGGGACGGCGCAGGGCTGACCGCGCATGCCGAGAAGGTTTCCGCCTTCATCAAGAACACGATCGGCATCTCGACCCGCGTTCGCGTCGTTGCGCCCGAAACGCTGGAACGTTCGCTCGGCAAGGCGAAACGTGTTTACGACAAGCGGCCGAAAGAATAGCCTTTCGCCTGCATCCGTAGGGCTATCGCATATGCGCGCGACTCCCCACAAACTCCGTCATGCCCGGGCTTGTCCCGGGCATCCACGTCT
>NZ_DDOP01000088.1:0-28417 GCF_002341725.1 Bradyrhizobium sp. UBA2491 | reverse complement strand
GGACAAGCCCGGCCATGACGAGTGTGGAAATGGCAGCGCCATATGCGATTGCCCTGCCGCAATCCAAGAGGGCGCAGGGCATGGCCGATAGCAATGAAGCAACCGCCGCGGAGATCGTTGCCGCTATAAGCAGCGGCAAGGTGACCGCGGTCAGCGTCGTCGAGGCGGCGCTCGATCGCGCGGAGCGGCTCAAGCACCTCAACGCCTTCATCCTGCTGAATCGCGCCGGCGCGCTGGCCGCGGCGCGCGAGGTCGATGCCGGACAGCGCACCGGCCCGCTGGCCGGGCTTCCCATCGTCGTGAAGGACAACATCAACACGTCGGACCTGCCGACATCGGGCGGCACGCCGGCGCTGCGACACGCGCGGCCCGCGCGCAATGCGCCGTCGCTGCAAAAGCTGCTCGACGCCGGTGCCGTCGTGATCGGCAAGGCCAATCTGCACGAGCTCGCCTTCGGCATCACCAGCACCAATCTCGCGCCGTTCGCAGGACCGGTGCGGAATCCGTACGACACGAACAGGATCCCGGGCGGCTCGTCAGGCGGGACGTCGGCGGCGATCGCCGCGCGGATCACGACCTGCGGCCTCGGATCGGACACCGGCGGCTCGACCCGCGTGCCCGCGGCGCTGACCGGGACCGTCGGGCTCCGGCCGTCGGTCGGCAATGGCGGCGCCGAGCGACGCTATCACGACGACAACCAGGTGGTTCCGATCAGCCATACCCGCGACACCGTAGGCCCGATGGGCCGCACGGTCGCCGACGTCGCGCTGCTCGATTCTGTCATCACGGGCACGCCCCTGGCCACGGCCATTCCGTTGCGCGGTGTGCGCCTCGGCACTCCCGCCTGCTTCTGGAGCGGGCTTGATCGCGATGTCGAAGCCGTCGCCCGCGCAGCCTGCGCCCGGCTCACGGCAGCGGGCGCCGTACTGGTCGATGTCGATATGCCCGGCCTGTTCGAGCAGAACGAAAAGGTGTCTTTCGTGGTCGCGCTGCACGAACCGATCGCCGATATCCCGGCCTGGCTCGCCGCGTCCGGGATCGAGGGGATCACGCTGTCCGACATCGCAGCCGGTGTCGTCAGTCCCGACGTGGTGGGTGCTTTCGGTGCCATCACGGCGGATGCTTTCGGCGCTGCTTATGACGATGCGATCAAGGTCCAGCGGCCGGCGCTTCAGGCGATCTACGCCGCGTATCTCAGGGACAATCGACTGGATGCCATCCTGTTTCCGACCACGATCGCGCCGGCGCCTGTGATCGACGAGAAGACCGGGTCCGGCGAGATGTCGGTCAATGGCGGCGCGCCGGTGCAGACCTTCAGCACCATGATCCGCAACACCGATCCCGGCAGCAATGCGGGCCTTCCCGGCCTGTCGCTGTATGCCGGCATGACGCCTGGCGGCCTGCCGGTGGGGCTCGAGCTCGATGGTCCGGTCGGCAGCGATGCAAAGCTGCTTGGGTTCGGCCTGTCGATCGAGGCGATCCTGGGCGTGGCCCCGCCACCGAAGCTCTGATGTCGTCGCCATCAACAAGCCCCTTGAATTGATCGGTCAGTCGATTAGTCATGTCTGAGGCCGTCAGGCCGCCAATATGACCAAGACTGGAATGCTCATGCCGCCGGCCCCGCAAGCAAATCGTCCTGTCGACGCCCGCTGCGTCCGCCTGCTGGCGAAGGCGGAGAGTGCTGCCGCGGTGGGACCGGTTGTCGAGACGCATGCGCTGTCGCGCGGCGACAACGACGTCCTGATCGAGGTGAAGGCCGCGGCGGTCAATCCATCCGACGTGAAAGCCGCGACCGGGCTGATGCCCTATGCCGTGTTCCCGCGCACCTCCGGCCGCGACTATGCCGGCGTCGTGATCGACGGCCCCTCCGGCTTGATCGGGCGCGAAGTGTTCGGCTCGTCCGGCGATCTCGGCATCCGCCGCGACGGCACCCATGCCACCCATCTGGTGGTCGAGGCCGACGCGGTGGTGGAAAAGCCCGCCGGCATTTCCTGGGACGAGGCGGCAGGGATCGGCGTGCCCTTCGTCACCGCGATGGAAGGCTTGCGCCGCGCCGGCCTGCCGAAGCCGGGCGAGACCGTGCTGGTGATGGGCGTCAACGGCAAGGTCGGCCAGGCCGCGGTGCAGATCGCGAGCTGGCACGGCGCGCGCGTGATCGGCGTGGTGCGCAAGCGCGAGCCCTATGAGGGCCACAGCAATTCGCCGGTCGAGGTGATCGATGCCTCGGGCATGGATGTCGCGGCGCGGGTGCGCGAGCTGACCGGCGGCAAGGGCGCCGACATCGTCTACAACACGGTTGGCGATCCCTATTTCCAGGCCGCGCACAAATCGCTGGCGCTGCGCGGCCGCCAGATCCTGATCGCCGCGGTCGACCGCATCGTCCAGTTCAACATCCTCGAATTCTACCGCGGCCAGCACACCTATGTCGGCATCGACACGCTGGCGTTGTCGTCGGTTGCGACCGGTGAGGTGCTGCGCGAGCTCGCGCCGGGCTTCGCCAGCGGACATCTGAAGCCGTTCCCGATCAAGCCGGGGGCGATCTATCCGCTGGAGCAGGCCAGGGCAGCGTTCGTTGCCGTGGCAGGCTCGTCGCGCGACCGCGTGATCCTGCGGCCGTAATTCACCGTCATTGCGAGGAGCGAAGCGACGAAGCAATCCACTCTCTCTTGTTGCGGTGATATGGATTGCTTCGCGGAGCCTGTCATCGGGCGGCGCTCCGCGCCGACCCGTTGGCTCGCAATGACGAATCCTGAGGGACTTCCATGGACCCCGCCACGATCGTGATCCTCGCTGCCCTGATCATCGGCCTCATCTATGGCTCGGTCGGCTTGCTCAGCGGCTTTTGCATGATGAGCGGCCTGCGCGGCTGGTGGGCGGAGGGCGACGGCCGGCTGGCGCGCACCTATGCGCTGGCAATGGGGGTTGCGATCGCGGCCTCGCAGCTACTGGCCGCGGCCGGGCTCGTCGATCTCGGCAAGTCGATCTATCTGCAACCGTCATTCTCGGCGCCGGTGATGTTCCTCGGCGGGCTGCTGTTCGGCTACGGCATGGTGCTGTCGAACGGCTGCGGCTCGCGGGCGCTGGTGCTGCTCGGGCGCGGCAATTTGCGCTCCTTCGTGGTCGTGATCGTGCTCGGCATCGTCGCCGAGATGACGCTGAAGGGCCTGATTGCGCCAGCGCGGATCGCGATGGTGCAGATTTCGCAGGCCACCGTCGCCGTCAATTCGGTGCCGGCCCTCTTGGCGAGCGCGGGCCTCGGTGCGGTGCCGGCACGGATGGTCGCAGCCTCCGTGCTTGCCGCGGTGCTGATCGCTTTCGCTCTAGCGCACCCATCGTTCCGGAGATCGCCGGGACAGATCGCGGCCGGCCTGATCGTTGGCCTGTTGGTGGCCGGAGGCTGGTATGCGACCGGCCATCTCGGGGCCGACGATTTCAATCCCGTGCCGGTGACGTCGTTGACCTTCATCGCGCCGATCGCCGACGCGCTGCAATACGTCATGCTCTCGACCGGATCGACGCTGAATTTCGGCATCGTCACCGTATTCGGCGTGTTCGCCGGCAGCCTGATCACGGCGCTTGCCACCGGACGTTTTCAGCTCGAGGGTTACCGTTCGCCGCAGCACATGCTGCGCTCGGCGAGCGGCGCCGCGCTGATGGGCGTGGGCGGCGTGATGGCATTCGGCTGCTCGGTCGGGCAGGGGCTGACCGGACTGTCGACGCTGTCGCTGTCATCCTTCATCGCCATCGCCGGCATCATGCTCGGCACCGGCGCCGGCCTGCGCGGCGCGCTTCGGGTCAGGCCGCTCGCGGCAGCTTGAACCTGGAAGAGCGATGATCTCCGCGCAAACGCGTTCCGCGTTTGTTGCGAGGGAAAACAGCTTCAGTTTTCCAGATCATGCTTTGGAACATGATGGGATCAGGGCGTGTAAATCTGAATCGGGTACCCGCGTGCGGAGATTGCGAGATCCGGATTGCCGTCAAAAGCTGACATTGAAGATGGCTAAGTGAATGTCCGCTAAGGGCCACAAGCGGAAATCGTCGGCCCTTGCCATTCCGCATCTAAATTAAGTCGTCCAGCGTGAGACGGAGAAAGCTTCTGAGTTCCTCGACAGAGCGAGCAACGCGGTGTGCGCCAGCCGCAAATAGGCGCTCGGCTGCGTGGTATCCCCAAGCGACCCCAATGCCTTCAAGCTTCGCTGCCCGTGCCATCTCCATATCGAAGGAAGTATCGCCGATAAAGATGGCCTCCTCAGCTTTTGCGCCGGTGGCCTCAAGCGCCTGAAGCAGCATCCCAGGGTGAGGCTTGGAGGGCGCCATGTCTGCGGCTTGGATGGTCTTGAAGAACTGTCGCCATCCCAGCGCTTCCAAGGCCGGAACGACAGCGGACGAAGTGTGGCCGGTTGCGATCCCAAGCTTGACGGGAGGCATGCTGTTTAGATCGAGGAGCAGACGAGCGATGCCATCGAACGGCCTTTCGGCAAAAGCCGGCTCGGCCCTGAGCTGAGGAAGGACGCGACTGTAAGCCTGCACCATGTCTCGGATTGGTGCTTGCGGTCCAGCGAGTTGCGTAAGGACAAGCTCAAGCGACTTTCCGATCAACGCCAGGCTGTCTTGGGGCGATGGGAGCGCTAAGCCGAATTCAGTAAAGACCAAGCGATGGCATTCCAATATCAAAGCTCGACTGTCGACAAGTGTCCCATCGAAGTCGAAAACAATCAACTTCACAACTGACTTCGTCCTTTGCTGCTCAATTCAATTTTGGCCTATAATAAAGCAGATGGCCGGTACGGCTTCAATCGGTCAAATGATATCCCATTATGGGTTGGTCATTTGAGAACCGGAAAAGTTGACGAAACAAAGAGCGCCCAACTTCAATTCGGCCAACCTAAATTTTCTCGGGAAGAGGGAAAGACTTCTCTCCATGACCGCCAGCAACCGGATCGTACTCTCCAGCGACCAAGCGCCATTCAGCTCAGACAGGCCATTGCCGCTCATTTGGCGGCGCGTGGGTGGGTGGCTGTCGACATCGGACCGACGACGCCGGAAAGCACACACTATCCCAAGCACGGCGTATCAGCGGCGCGGCTCGTTGCCTCAGGCGATTGTCGCTTTGGAATTATCCTATGCGGCACTGGCCAGGGCATCATGATGGCAGCGAACAAGGTTAAGGGCATCCGTTGTGGCGTCTGCGTCGACACATTCTCAGCCCGGATGATTCGCCAGCACAACGATGCCAACATGCTGTCGATTGGCGCGCGCGTGGTGGGCGAAGGGCTGGCGCTCGATATTGTCGATACGTTCCTGACCGCTCAGTTCGAGGGCGGCCGGCATGCGACGCGGGTGGAGATGATTGGAGCATTGGAGGGGTAGTGGAGTTGCAGGGGCCAAAGGAGCCGTCCGCCTCACTAAGTCATGGCACCGTCAGGCCAACTAACGCAGATGCCTACAAGTTGAGGCCGTTGCGACTTCCAACTCCGTAGAAGCTTCCCTTGTCCGTTTCGGGGCAAAGAGCGACATCCCGCTCTCGGCGCATCGTCTTCGCTTTATTCCCGACTCCGGACATACCGGTGATGGCTCCGGAAGGTCGGCAATGGGCCATGCGTCCGACACGAGGTGGGCAGCAATTGCGCGCGTGTTATAGGTTGAGCGCAACGTGCTAACTTGCGACCTGTGAGGAAATAGGGAGAGCGGGATGCGGATTGGGCTTTATCCTGGGACGTTCGACCCGATGACCAATGGCCACCTCGACGTGGTCCGCCGCGCCGCGGCTTTAGTCGATCGGTTGGTTGTCGCGATTGGTATCCATCCCGGCAAGACGCCGCTATTTCCAATCGAGGAGCGGATGGAGATGGTGCAGGCGGTGATCACGCCGGTGGCAGCCCAAATCGGTTGTGAGATGGAGTGTATAACCTACGACGACCTGATGGTGACTGCGGCGCGACGCGTTCACGCCTCGATCCTGATCCGTGGCTTACGAAACGGCTCCGACCTCGACGACGAGATACAGATGGCGGATATGAATGAAACTATGATGCCTGATCTAAAGACCGTGTTTCTGCCTACGTCATCGATGATCCGGTCAGTCAAAGCAACCTTGGTTCGGCAGATCGCAGGCATGGGCGGCGATATCTCCCAACTTGTTCCGGACCCCGTAGCGTCACGTCTCAAGATCAAACTTGCGAAATAGCCGCTGTACTGGCTCTCGCGCCGGAGCGGGCTAAACGGATTGATGAGGTCCGTTCCGGGTCATAAGCCGGCGTTTCTAGGGCGGAGGTCGCGTGTCGGTTTTGCCCTCGAAAGCGGGATCCCGAATTTATGAGTAAGGCCCTAGATTGGGCTGAGACGGATGTCCATCTCTCCGCGTCGAGAGAGATGGACCGAATCGGTGGCTTAAACCGTTTCAGCTTTAACTTTATGCTACCCTAGGCCCGCGCCGGTGCATCTGCCAGCGAGCTCAGCGCGATCCCGCCGACGATCAGCGCTGCGGCGATCGCCAGCGAGAGATCGATCGGCTCGCCGAGCAGCAGCGCCGCGGTGACGATGCCGACGATTGGTGTCCCCGTCGTGCCGAGCGAGGTCGTCAGCGCCGGCAGGCTCTTGTTGACAACAGACATCGCCCAATAGGCCAGCGCGGTGCCGATGAAGCCGGAATAGAGGAACAGCAGCACGAGGTGTGGCGACCACGTCACGGTGGGGACGCCCTCGGTGACCAGCGCTGTTGTGGTCAGCACCAGCGTGGCGACCAGCACCTGCCACAACAGCAATTGCAGCGGAGTCGCGATCCAGCGGTGCGAGCGGATGTAGATGATGTTCGCTGCCCAGCAGATCGCGGCAAGGATGATCATGCCGGCGCCCGCGATGACGTGCAGATTGCTCCAGTCCAGCGATGCCGGGTTGAGGATGACGCACAGGCCTGCGAGTCCGGAGGCGACCCCGACGAGTTTCAGCGCACCGAGCCGCTCGGTCCGTGCGGCGCCGGCGGCAAGCGCGACCCATAACGGCGTCGTGTAGCCGAGCACGATACCCTTGCTCGCCGGCAGATAGCGCAGGCCGGCGGCGACCAGTGTCGAGAAGAACGTCATGTGCAGCAGCGCCACGCTGAGCACGACAGGAACATCGGCGACCCGAGGAATGATCAAGTTTCCGCTGGCGCGCAGGATCACCAGCAGCGCGACCAGGGCGACCCAGCTACGGATCGATGCGGTCCACAACGGCGGCACCGCCTCGACCAGCGATTTGGTGACCGACCAGTTGATGCCCCAGGCCAGCACCACGACGATAAACAGGGCGGCGGCCTTGGCGGGAGAAAGCGATTGGTTCACGACAGAATCCTTGCAGGCGATACCCCCCGTGAATAGGATCGTACTGGTTCTATCAAAAGAGCCAGACCGTGTAGAATGTAGGGACCAGATTGATCCTCACCGACCTGCTCGCCCTGAAGCGCTCCGACGAGGCCGGGCTCGCCGCGCAGCTGACGCAGCAGCTTCGCGCGCTGATCTCGGGTGGCCGGATCAGGAGCGGAGCCGTGCTGCCATCGAGCCGCAGCCTGTCGGCAGAGCTCGAGGTGGCGCGCAACACGGTCATCCACGCCTATGAGCAACTGGCGGCCGAGGGCTATCTGCGCCTTGCCGCGCGGCGGCGTCCGGTCGTGGCCGACGCCATTGAAACGCGTTTTGCCAAGCCTGCGACCGCGCCAAAGCGCGAGGCGGCGCGCAAACCGCTGCTGTCGCCCTGGGCCTTGCAGCTCTCCGAGGCGGATTGGCCGCTGTCATACCAGGCCGAATTCCGGCCGCTGCGTCCCGGGCTCGCGGACGCGCGCGAGTTTCCGCACGAGATCTGGGCGCGCTGCCTGCGCCGCGGCGCGCTGCGCCGGCGTTTCAACGATCAGACCGTGGTCAACCGGCCCGCCTTGCGCGAAGCCTTGCGTGACTATCTCGAAGTCAACAGGGGCGTGCGCGCCGAGACCGACCAGATCCTGATCCTGCCGACGGCGCAGGCCGCGCTGACGCTGGTCGCCGCGACCACCATCGTCGCCGGCGACGTGGTCTGGACCGAGGATCCCGGCTATCCCGGCGCCGCGGCGGCGTTTCGCGCGGCCGGCGCCGAGGTCCTCGGCATCAGGCTGGATGAACACGGCATGGCGCGCACGAGCGAGCGACGTGCGCCGAAGCTGATCTTCACGACGCCGTCGCACCAGCACCCGACCGGGCGGGTGATGCCGGTGGCGCGCCGTACCGAGCTGCTGGCCGCGGCCGAACCCGGCAAGAGCTGGATCGTCGAGGACGATTACGACGGCGAGTTTCACTATGACAGCCGCCCGATGCCGGCCTTGCAGGGGCTCGATCGCGAGGGGCGGGTGCTCTATCTCGGCACCTTTGCAAAAGCGATGACCGCCGATATCCGCATCGGCTATCTGGTGGTGCCGTCGCAACTGGCGCGGACGATGGAGATCGCGCAGCGGCATCTCGGGCTGATCGCCTCCGTGCACGTCCAGGAGGCGCTGGCCGGCTTCATGGCCGATGGGCATTTCCTGGCGCATGTCAGGCGAATGCGGCGGATCTATCGCGCGCGTCGCGACCATCTCGCCACGGCGCTGGCGCGGCAGCTCGCGCCGGTGCTTGTGGCCGAGGTCCCGCCGGGCGGCATGCAGCTGATCGCCCGCTTCAGGGACGGCGCCGCGGAGCAGAACGCCGTGAACCGGCTGGTCGCGGCGGGCGTCGAGGTGCGCGCACTGTCGAGCCTCGCGCTGGAGAAGCCGCGCGACCACGGCCTGTTGCTCGGCTTTGCCGCCTGGCGCGAGAACGAGATCGGCACCGCGGTGCGGATCATGGCGAATTGCCTCGCCGGCAAGCGGGCCGTGCGCGGGTAGAGGGCGTTCGCACAATTTCGGAATATTGGAAATGTATCCCTGAGTTGCCCGACGCGTCAAGTGCCTTTCGGCCGCCGGCCGCTTTGCATGGGGTTGTTTTCGATATTTGCCAGCGCGCCCTCACTCCGCTGCCTTGGTGACGATCCGGACCTCCGATGTCAGCGTCTTGTGCACCGGGCACTTGTCGGCGATCTCCATCAGCCGCTTGCGCTGATCGGCATCGAGGTTACCCTCGATCCTGATCACACGATCGATCTGGTCGAGCATGCCCTCGCGCGTCTCGCACTCCTCGCAGTCCTTGGCGTAGATCTTGTTGTGCTGAAGCGTCACCGTGATGCGATCGACCGGCAGCGACTTGCGGTCGGCATACATCCGCATCGTCATCGAGGTGCAGGCGCCGAGCCCGGTGAGCAGGAAATCGTACGGTCCGGGGCCGCTGTCATCGCCGCCGACGGTGACCGGCTCGTCGGCGATCAACCGGTGCGGGCCTGTCGCGACGATCTGCTGGAACTTGCCGTTGCGGGTCTCCTGCACCACGACGTTGCGCGGCGCGTTGCCGGTGTCGGCTGCCGGCTGCGGTGCGAGGTCGATGTAGCGCTGCGCCCAGGCGCCGATCACGTCGGCGACATAGGCGGCGTCCTGCTTGCCGCTCAGCAGGTGATCGGTGCCGGCAAGCGAGACGAAGCTCTTGGGATGCTTCGCCGCGATGAAGATGTTGGTGGCATTGTCGATGCCGACGGTGTCGTCGGTCGGCGAATGCATCACCAGCAGCGCCTTGTGCAGCTGCTTCACCTGCGCCATCAAATTCTGCTCGGCGACGTCGTCGAGGAATTCGCGCGTGATGCGGAACGGTCGGCCGGCGAGCGACACCTCGCCTTCGCCCTGCGCGCGGATGTCCTCGATGCGGTCCTTGAAGAGATGCGTCACATGGACCGGATCGGACGGCGCGGCGATGGTGGCGACCGCCTTCGCTTCGGGGATCTGGCCGGCGGCCGCCAGGATCGCGGCGCCGCCGAGGCTGTGGCCGATCAGCAGCGCGGGCGCCTTGCGCGTTTCGCGCAGATGGTCGGCGGCGCGGACCAGATCGGCGACGTTGGAGGAAAAGGTCGAGTTGGCGAACTCACCCTCGCTGGCGCCAAGGCCGGTGAAGTCGAACCGCAGCGTCGCGATGCCCTTGGCGGCCAGTGCCGTCGCGATCCGCTTTGCCGCCAGCACGTCCTTGCCGCAGGTGAAGCAGTGCGCGAACAGCGCATAGGCCTTGATCGGGCCATCCGGCGTATCAAGCGCCGCGGCCAGCTGATGGCCGCCGACACCGGTGAATTGAAAGCGTTCGTGCGGCACGGGCGGGCTCCATCGTCGTTGCTGGTTGTCAGTCGCCAGAATAGCGCTGTTCGGCCCAGGGATCACCGCGATTGTGATAGCCGCGCACCTCCCAGAAGCCGGGCGCGTCCTCGGTCAGGAATTCGATGCGCTGTAGCCATTTGGCGCTCTTCCAGAAATAGAGATGCGGCACCACCAGCCGCACCGGCCCGCCATGCTCTTTCTCCAGCGGCTTGCCCGACCAACTGTGGGCGAGCAACGCGTCCTCGGCGGCGAAATCCTCCAGCGCCAAATTGGTGATGTAGCCGTCATAGCAATGCAGCGCGACGAAGCGTGCGTCCGCGCGCGGCCGGCAGGCGGCGAGCAGGTCGCGCGTGGCGAGCCCCTCCCACTGGTTGTCGTAGCGCGACCAGGTGGTGACGCAATGGATGTCGGAGACGAATTGCGTCTGCGGCTGGGCCATGAATTGCGGCCAGGTCCAGTAGATCGTCTGCTCCACCGTGCCGTGGACATCGAGCCACCAGCGCTCCCGGGTGACCTTGGGCAGCAGCCCGAGATCGAGCACCGGCCAGTCGGCGGTCAGATGCTGGCCCGGCGGCAGGCGCGCCTCGTCCGGCCGGGTGATCTTGCCGGTGATGAATTTGCCTTCGCGCGCCCAGCGCTGCTTGCTACGGGTCAGCTTGCTCTCGGGCGGTTCCTGATCGTCGGTCATGGCGTCCGGCCGTCATTCGTGGCGATGCATCGCGGATTCGTGCTTGGTGTCGCGCATGGTCGAGTAGATCAGGAGCGACAGGAAGATCATGCCGCTGAGGTAATAGTAGAACCAATCCTCGTGTCCGATGCTCTTGAAATAGAGCGCGACCGCCGGCGCGGTGCCGCCGAAGATCGACACCGTGATGGCGTAGGGCAGGCCGACGCCGAGCGCGCGGACATTGGTCGGGAACAGCTCGGCCTTCACGATCGCGTTGATTGAGGTGTAGCCGGCGACGAAGATCCAGGCGGCGCAGATCAGCAAGAACGCAGTGAATGGCGACTTGGTGTCCTTCAGCGCGGTCAGGATCGGGACCGTCGCCAGCGTGCCGACTACGCCGAAGAAGATCAAGAGCGGCTTGCGGCCGATGCGGTCGGACAGCGCGCCGTAGATCGGCTGCAAGAAGGTCGCGAAGATCAGGGAGCCGAAGATCACGAAGGTGGTCTGGTCCTCGGTGAGGCCGACCGACAGCTTCACGAAGGTCTGCATGTAGGTGGTGAAGGTGTAGAACGCCGCGGTGCCGCCGGCGGTGAGGCCGACCACCAGCAGCAACTCGCGCGGATAGTTCAACAGGCCGACGATCGAGCCGGTCGGCTTGGAGACCTTCTTGGCCTCCTCGAACGCCTCGGTCTCGTGCAGGCCGCGCCGCATCACCGCCGCGATGATCGCGAGCATGGCGCCGATCACGAACGGAATCCGCCAGCCCCAGGCCCTCAATTCATCCGGCGTCAGGAACACCTTTTGCAGCAACAGCAGCACGATGATCGCGGTGAGCTGGCCGCCGATCAGCGTGACGTATTGGAAGCTGGAATAGAAGCCGCGGTGCTTGGGGTCGGCAACCTCGCTGAGATAGGTGGCGCTGGCGCCATATTCGCCGCCGAGGCTCAGGCCCTCGATGACGCGCGCCAGCGCCAGGATCGCAGGGGCCGCAAAGCCGATGGTCTCGTAGGTCGGCGTCACCGCGATGATCAGTGAGCCGAAGCACATGCAGACCACCGAGAGCGTCAAGGACAGCCGCCGGCCGTAGCGGTCGGCGATGAAGCCGAACAGCCAGCCGCCGAGCGGGCGCATCAGGAAGGTCGCGGCGAACAGCACCGCGGCATTGAGCTGCTGCACCACCGGGTCGCTGTGCGGGAAGAACGCCGGCGCGAAGTACAGCGCGAACGCGGTATAGGCGTAGAAATCGTACCACTCGACGAGATTGCCGACCGAGCCGATGAAGATCGCCTTCACCCGCCGCTCGACGTCGTGGATGTCGAGATGATCGCTCGCGGGTTGAGCGGTTTGATCGGTCATAGGCTAGCCTCCCGGACTCGTCAGTTCGATTCCGGGGAAGCTACCTCATTGGGGTAGGCGATGTAACTGCCGTCCTGCTCCTCAGGCGTTCTTGCCGAACAGAACCGGCAGTTGACGCGGACCGCGCACCGTGCCTTCCGACCAGGTGACCTTGCCGGCCGGGTCGAGGCGGCAATCCGGAATCCGCTTCAGCCATTCCTCGATCGCAACCTGCATCTCCATCCGCGCCAGGTTGGAACCGACGCAGCGGTGGATGCCGAGGCCGAAGGCGGCGTGGCGGTTCTCCTTGCGGTCGATCACCACCTTGTCTGCATCGGGGAACATCGCGGGGTCACGGTTGGCCGCGGGGAAGGACAGCAGCACCATGTTGCCGGGCTTGACCGGGCAGCCGGAGATCGTGGTCTCCTTCATCACCTCGCGCGCCATCGTCACCGGCGAGTAGGCGCGCAGGAATTCCTCGATCGCGATCGGGATCAGCGCCGGCTCCGCGACCAGGCGCTCGCGATCGGCCGGCGTCCTGGCGAGGTGCCAGAGCGAGGAGCCGATCGCGCTCCAGGTGGTGTCGATGCCGGCGATCAAGAGCAGCCGCAGCGAGCCGAGCACGTGCTCGTCGGTCAGCGGCTGGCCGCCGGGACCCTTGGCCCGCAGCAGCTGCGAGATCAGATCGTCGCCCGGCTGAAGCTTGCGCTGCTCGAGATGGGCCATGAAATAGCCGGTCATCTCGCGCACGCCCTTCATCAGCTCCTCTTCGTTCCTGATGCCGAGCTCGAGGATCTGGTGGATCCATTTGATGAAGAGGTCGCCGTCCTTCTCGGGAATTCCCAGCATGTGCGCGATGGCGCGCACCGGGATGTGCTTGGTGTAGCGTGCCGCGGCGTCGCAATGGCCGTCGGCGATGAACTCGTCGATCAGCTCGTTGCAGATCGCGCGCACCCGCGGCTCCAGCCGCTTCATCGCATCCGGCGTGAACGGCGGCAGCAGCACCTGCTTGGCCGGCTTGTGCTCCGGCGGATCGGAGGTGATCGGCGGCGCGCGGGCGGAAATCTCGGGGCGGACGTCGCGCACGATGACGCGCCGCGAGGAGAAATGCTCGGTGTCGTAGGCGATCTCCTTCACCGCCTGGTAGGTGGTCGGCATGTAGCAGCCGAGGAAGCGCTCGGTGTGCACCACCGGCGAGGCCGCGCGCAGCGTCTCCCAGATCGGGAACGGGTCGTCGGTCCAGACCGGGTCAGTGTGGTCGAAATCATGGACCCAGTCGGTGACCGGGGGATGCTCGGGCAGATAGCTCGCGGACGGGGAATCGGACATCAGCTCGTTTCCTTCTCGTTCGATCAAATGCGGGTCGGTGCAAACGGGCGGCGCGGTGGCCATTCCCGGTTGGCCTGCGCTATTCCTCGGTGACTTCGATCGCGATTTCCGGGCAATTGGTCTGCGCCAGCCAGGCCTTGTCCTCGAGCCCGGCGGGGACGGTGCCGTCGCCCACTTCATGGGCGTTGCCGTATTCGTCGAGCTCGAACAGTTCAGGGGCGAGTGATTTGCAGCGGGCGTGACCCTGGCATTTATCCTGGTCGACGCGGATTCTGAGCTTGGACATGCAAGCGCTCTCCCTCGGCTCTGGCGCGCAGCGGGGCGCGCCGGGTTCCCCATTTCAATTTATGCAAGTTCTAGCTTGCTTGGGCGGCCAGCCTCTTAACCGGATCGCCAAGTTATAGCATATTACATTATCGTCGTGCTTGCGCGTCAAGCGAAAATTCAGCGATCATTGCCGCAATGGGACAAATCGTTCGTAAGCCGTTCAAGACCTACCACCATGGCGACCTCCGCGAGGCCCTGATCCAGGCCGCGCTGCGCGAGGTCGAGCTTGGCGGGCCGGAAGCGATCAGCATCAAGGCGCTGGCCAAGCAGCTCGGCGTCTCGCAACCGGCGCCGTACCGGCACTTCGCCGACCGTGAGGCGCTGCTGGAAGCCGTGACCGCGGAGGCGTTCCGGCAGTTCAACGTGATCATGCGCGAGGCGATCGAGCTGCCAGGCAGGGGCTCGAAGCTGTCGCGCTTTGCCCAGGCCGCGCTCGCCTTCGGGCTCGAGCGCCACGGCATCTACCGGTTGATGTTCGCGTCCCGAACCATGGCCTGCGCGCCGGTCGGCAGCGAGCTGCACGTTGCGGCAATGGAAACGCTGGCGCTGCTGATCGAGTCGTTCGAGGCGCCGGCGGTCGGGCTGTTGCGCGAACGGCAGGCGCTGAAGATCTGGGCCGGGCTGCACGGCATCGTGATGCTCGCCGAACAGGGCCTGCTCACCGGCGAGGTCGGTCAGATCAGCCGCGAGGAGCTGATGGACGAGATCGTCGAGCAGACCAAGCTCGCACTGTCGGTCGCGCTGCAGGCGACGGAAGATAAGGCGTAGGCCGCCTTACCTCGGCGGCCGCGGATCGATCGGAGTGGTGCCGCGCACGCCAAGAATATCCTCCAGCACCTTCGCGCCGGCCAGCAGCTGTGCCTCGGCGCGTGGCTTGGCCACCATTTGCAGCCCGACCGGCAGGCCCGACGCGGTGAAGCCGCAGGGCAGCGACAGCGCCGGGCAGCAGGCCAAAGTGATCGCATAGACGATCCCGAGCCATTCGACGTAATTGTCGAATTTCTTGCCGTCGCATTCGGCGACATAGCGGTGCTCGACCGGGAACGGTGCGACGATGGTCGCAGGTGCCAGCAGCAGGTCGTACTTGTCGAAGAATTCGAGCGCCCGCGTGGTGATTGCGACGCGCTGCGCCTCGGCGCGCTCGAGCTTCTCGACGGTGAGCTTCAGCCCTTCCTCGATGTTCCAGATCACCTCCGGCTTGAGCTGGTCGCGCTTGGTGCGCAGCAATTCGGCCTTGCTGATCGCGAAGTCGAAGGCGCGCAGCACGTGGAAGCATTCATGGGCTTCGCTGAAATCGGGCGATGCTTCCTCGACGATCACGCCGGCATCAGTGAAACGCTCGGCCGCCTTGCGGGTCACGGCCTTGACCTCGGGATCGACAGGCGTGATGCCGAAATCGGGTGAGTAGGCGATGCGCTTCGGCTTCCGGTTCGAGCGCGCCGCCGAGAGGAACGATGTCGGCAGCGTGGGCAGCGACAGCGGGTCAGCGGCGTGCTCGCCGCTCATCGCGTCGAGCAGCAGCGCGAGGTCCTCGACATTGCGCGCCATCGGTCCCTGCTGGCCGAGCGTGCGATCGACGCCGAATTTCGGCGTCTGCGCGACGCGTCCGATCGACGGCCGCAGCCCGACGACGCCGCAGAAGCTCGCTGGGTTGCGCAGGCTGCCGCCCATGTCGGAGCCGTGCGCGAGCCACGCGGTGCCGCTCGCGAGCGCCGCTGCGGCGCCGCCGGAGGAGCCGGCCGCCGAGCGTGACGTGTCCCAGGGATTGCGGGTCGGGCCGAACACTTCGTTGAAGGTGTTGGCGCCAGCACCGAATTCCGGCGTGTTCGATTTGGCGTAGATCACGCCGCCGTTCTGCTCGATGCGCTCGACCAGGATGTCGGACTTCGCCGGCACGTTGTCCTTGAAGATCGGCGAGCCCAGGGTGGTCAGCACGCCGGAGACGGCGGTGAGGTCCTTGATCGGAACGGGCAGGCCCGCGAGCAGGCCGCGTTCGCTGACCGGCTTCTGCATCAGCGCCTTGGCATGGCTCCGGGCGCGATCGAAGCACAGGGTCGGTAGCGCGTTGACCTTGCCGTCGACCTCGGCGACGCGCTTCTCCAGCACGTCGAGCAGATCGAGCGGCGTGACGTCACCGGCTTTCAGTTTGTCGACGACGGCACAAGCCGTTTCCTTCACCAAGCCCTGATCAGCCATGCGCCGTTGCTCCTATGCCTTACGTTTCCTTGTGCTGTAGAACATTTCCTGCCGTCGTGGCAATGCGACGCGAACCGAAGGGGCAGGGATGGCAGCGTTGTTTTCCGCGCTGGACTGGCGCGCGATGAGCCAGCAGGAGCGCGACCTCGGCTTGAACAACGGCGTCGCCGTCAAGGGCAGTGCCGAGATCGCTGCCGGCTGGGAGCAGCGCTCGGCGGCGCTGCGGCAGCTACATCCCGACCATATCGACCTGCGATATGGACCGCGTGAGCGCAACCGGATCGATTTCCTGAAAGTCCGCGACGGCGCGCCGACGCTGCTGTTCATCCACGGCGGCTATTGGCAGACCCGTGCCAAGGAGGTGTTCACGATCTTTGCCGAGGGACCGATGGCGCATGGCATCAATGTCGCGCTGATCGGCTACACGCTGGCGCCGGATGCGACGCTCGACGATATCGTCGCGGAGGTCCATGTCGGCATCGATTTTCTTGCCGGGCAATTGTCCACACTCGGTGCCGCCGTCGAGGCCATCGTGGTGTCGGGCTGGTCGGCTGGCGGTCACCTGACATCGATGGCGCTGTCGAACGCCCATGTCCGGGCCGGCATGGCAATCTCGGGCATCTATGACCTCGAGCCGATCAGGCACTCCTACCTCAACGAGAAGCTCAGGCTCGATGAAGCCGCCTCGCGGCGCAATTCGCCGATGATGCAACAAGGCGGTACGGCAAAACCGCTGTCGCTGGTGGTCGGCAGCGCCGAGCTGCCGCTGCTGCGCAAGCAGACTGCCGATTTCGCTGGCCATCGCGCCCGCTACGGCTTGCCGGTTACCTATGAGGAGATCGCCGGCGCCGATCACTTCTCGATCATGCACGAGATGCAGGCGCCGCAGGGCCGGATCACGACGCTGATCCGGCAGTTGTTCGAGCGGACGGCGATCTAAGCCGTCATTGCGAGGAGCGAAGCGACGAAGCAATCCATCGCTCCGCACATGCTGAAGCATGGATTGCTTCGCGGAGCCTGTCATCGGGCGCGCGTTCGCGCGACCCGTTGGCTCGCAATGACGCGGAGGGAGCCTAACCCCACCCCGACGTCAGCCCGCCATCGACCGTGTAGATCACACCCGACGTATAGCCCGCGCGATCGGACGCCAAAAACGCCATCAGGTCGCCGATCTCGCGCGCATGCGCGGGGCGGCCGAGCGGCAGGCCCTTCTGGAATTCCTTGTAGCGGTTCTCATCGCCGAACTGGTTCTTGGCGCGGGTCTTGAGCAAGGTGACGTGGCGGTCGGTGCCGACGGGGCCGGGGTTGATGCCGACGACGCGGATGTTGTCGGCGAGGCTCTTGCCGCCGAGCGCGCGGGTGAACGACATCAGCGCCGCATTGCCGGCGCTGCCGCAGATGTAGTTGGCGTCGAACTTCTCGCCGGCCGCGCCGATGTCGTTGACAATAACGCCGCCGGCGCGTGCCTTCATCTGGGTATAGATCGCGCGCGTCAGGTTGATGTAGCCGAACACCTTGAGCTCCCAGGCGTGCCGCCAGGTCGCCTCGTCGATCTTGTCGATCGAGCCGCCGGGGATGTCGCCGGCATTGTTGACCAGAATGTCGATGTCGGCGGCTTCCTTTGCCAACCGCGCCAGGTCTTCGGATTTGCGCAGGTCGACGACGCTGGTCGCGGCATCGATCTGGTGCGCGGAACGTAGTCGCTGGGCGAGCGCCTTGAGCTGGTCGCCATTGCGCGCGGCGAGCAGCAGATTGGCGCCTTCCTCGGCAAAGGCTTCGGCGGCGGCCGCGCCAATGCCCTTGGAGGCGCCGGTGATCAGGACACGCTTGCCGCGCAGATGCAGATCCATGGGATGTCTCGCTTGGTATGAGGAACGAATGTCAGCGTATTTGGTGGGGCAGGGTCGCGCGGCGGTCAACACTGCACTGCAGCGTTGCGCTCGTGCGAAGTTTGGTCCATTGCAGGGCGATCAGGATAGGCGGCATTGCCGGCCGGGCAAATCACAAGGGTGTTCTCGATGAGCAGCAAAAAGCAGTATCGGATTGCGGTCATTCCCGGCGACGGCATCGGCAAGGAAGTGATGCCCGAGGGCCTGCGCGTCATCGAGGCGGCCGCCAAGAAGCACGGCGTCGACCTCAAGTTCGACCATTTCGACTTTGCCTCCTACGACTATTACGAGAAGCACGGCGAGATGATGCCGGCCGACTGGAAGGACAAGATCGGCAAGCACGACGCGATCTATTTCGGCGCCGTGGGCTGGCCGGCCAAGATCCCGGATCACATCTCGCTGTGGGGTTCGCTGATCAAGTTCCGCCGCGAGTTCGACCAGTACGTCAACCTGCGCCCGGTGCGGCTGATGCCCGGCGTGCCGTCGCCGCTGGCGGGCCGCAAGCCCGGCGACATCGATTTCTGGGTGGTGCGCGAGAACACCGAGGGTGAGTATTCCTCGGTCGGCGGCCGCATGTTCCCGGACACCGACCGTGAATTCGTCACGCAGCAGACCGTGATGACCCGCACCGGCGTCGACCGCATCCTGAAATTCGCGTTCGATCTCGCGCAGTCGCGGCCGAAGAAGCATCTGACCTCGGCGACCAAGTCGAACGGCATCTCCATCACCATGCCCTATTGGGACGAGCGCGTGGAGGCAATGGCCAAGAACTATCCCGGTGTGAAGTGGGACAAGTACCACATCGACATTCTCACCGCGAACTTCGTGCTGCATCCGGACTGGTTCGACGTCGTAGTCGGCTCCAACCTGTTCGGGGACATCCTCTCCGACCTCGGCCCGGCCTGCACCGGCACGATCGGCATCGCGCCGTCGGGCAACATCAATCCGGAAGGCGACTTCCCCTCGGTGTTCGAGCCGGTGCACGGCTCGGCGCCCGACATCGCAGGCCAAGGCATCGCCAACCCGATCGGCATGATCTGGTCCGGCGCGATGATGCTGGAGCATCTCGGCGAGAAGCAGGCCGCGGCCGCCATCGTCGGCGCGATCGAGCGCACGCTGGGCGAACGCACCCTGCGCACCCGCGACCTCGGCGGCAACGCCGATACGACGGCATGCGGCAAGGCGGTCGCGGAGATGGTGGACTAGTTGGCTTCACCCTCTCCCCTTGTGGGAGAGGGTCGCTTCGCACAGCGAAGCGGGGTGAGGGGTCTCTATCCGCGGAGAGAACCCCTCATCCGTCGCGGACTGCGCCCGCACCACCTTCTCCCACAAGGGGAGAAGGGAGGAAGACGCTAGCTGCAACACGAGCCAAAGAGCATCGACATGGGGACGGAATCGATCAACAAGCCGGGTGGGCATGGCGCGTCCTTGCTCACGAGCAAGGCAGAAGCATAGAGTTTGAGAACCAAGGGATTTTCGATGAGCTTGTCGTCGATCAGTGGCTGCATATCGAGCAAATGGACGACGATGTCTGGTGGTTCCGCATAGGCGATGCTCGAATTTTGGTAACCATCCGCGGGAATGAACCACCGACTGTTGACACTCAACGCGGACGCCATGGACCGATAAGACAATCGGACCAAGCCGGGGGATAATGCGTAGGGTGGGTTAGCCGAAGGCGTAACCCACCATCTTCCGCGGCCGCAAAATCGGTGGGTTACGCTTCGCTAACCCACCCTACGATCCTACGATTACTTCTTCACGATCCGTCGGCAATGCTCCCATGCGGCATGGATCAGGTTCTCGCTCGCTTCGGGCGTGCGGAATGCGGAGTGCGCCGACAGCGTCACGTTCGGGATTTTCGTCAGCGGATGATCCTTGGGCAGCGGCTCGATGTTGTAGACGTCGAGGCCGGCGTGGCGAATGTGGCCCGAGTTGAGCGCATCGATCATCGCCTGCTCGTCGACGATGGCGCCGCGCGCGGTGTTGATCAGCACCACGCCCTTTTTCATCTTCGCGATCCTGTCGCGCGTGATCATCCCGCGGGTCTCGTCGTTCAACAGCAGATGGATCGAGACCACGTCGCTGTTCGCCAGCACGGTATCGAGCTCGGTGAATTCGACGCCCGGATGGCTCTTGGGCGACCGGTTCCAGGCGATCACCTTCATGCCGCTGCCGAGCGCGATACGGGCGACCTCGGCGGCAATGCCGCCGAAGCCGACCAGGCCGAGCGTCTTGCCGGTGAGCTGCATGCCGTCCTCGCGCAGCCAGTTGCCGGCGCGCATCTCGCGGTCCATCTGCGCGATCACCCGCGCCGACGACCACATCAGCGCGATCGCGGATTCCGCGACCGCGGTGTCGCCATAGCCCTTGATCAGATGCACGGCGATGCCGAGCTCGGCGAGCTCCTCCGGGTTCATGTAGCTGCGCGCGCCGGTGCCGAGAAATACGACGTGCTTCAGGCCGGCGCACGCCTTCGCGACGTCGGTCGGCAGCGCGGTGTGATCGACCACCGCGATCTCGGCACCGTCGAGCACGGCCGGATAGTCCTCGGGCTTGATGTCCGGGTTGCGGTTGATCCGCATCGCGGGATCGCCGGATTTTTCCAGGCGCTCCGTGATGACGGCGAGCGATTCATTGGCGTCGACGAACACTGCGCGCATGGGCACCTCCAAGGGAACTCCAAGTAACGGGGATCAGACGATCAGGACGCGACGCCGGCGAGCGCCAGCACCGTATGCATCAGGACATTGGCGCCGGCGGCGCAATCGGTCTGCGTGGCGTCTTCCAGCTCGTTGTGGCTGATACCGTCCTTGCAGGGCACGAACACCATCGCGGCGGGCATCACCGTGTTGAGGTTGCAGGCATCGTGGCCGGCGCCGGAGGTGATGCGGCGATGCGAATAGCCGAGCTGCGTTGCGGCGTTCTCGACTGCGTCGACCAGCTTGGGATCGAAATGCGTCGGTGCCTTGCGCCAGACCAGATCGAGCTGAACCTCGACCTTGCGCTTTGCGGCGATTTCGGCGACCGCGGCGCGCAGGTCGTGGTCCAGCGCATCCATGATCGCCGCGTCGGCGCTGCGGCAATCCACCGTGAAGGCGATCTCGCCGGGGATGACGTTGCGCGACGGATTGGCGATCACGGCCTCGCCGATGGTGCCGACCGCCTTCGGGCCGTGCTTCCTGGCGATGCTTTCCATCGCCAGCACGATCTCCGACAGCGTCGCCAGCGCATCGCGGCGTAGCGGCATCGGGGTCGAGCCGGCATGGCTCTCGAAGCCGGTGATCTTGCCGTCGTACCACAGCACGCCCTGGCCGGAATCGACCACGCCGATGGTCTTGCCCTCGGCCTCCAGGATCGGGCCCTGTTCGATATGCAACTCGACGAAGCTGGTGAACTTCTGGCGGCCGACCGGGGCGTCGCCGCGATAGCCGATCGAGTCCAGCGCCTGGGCCACCGTGACGCCCTCGGCATCCTTGCGCGACAAGATGTCGTCGGTGGTGAAGTCGCCGACATAAGCCGCCGAGGCCATCATCGCCGGAGCGAAGCGCGAGCCTTCCTCATTGGTCCAGTTGCAGATGCAGATCGGCAGCTCGGTCTCGATGCCGGCGCCGTTCAGCGTGCGCACCATTTCGAGCGCAGCCAGCGTGCCGAGGATGCCGTCATATTTGCCGCCGGTCGGCTGGGTGTCGAGATGCGAGCCGACGCCGATCGGCGGCTTCGACATGTCACGGCCCCTGCGCAGGCCGAACATCGAGCCGAGCGCATCGACCTGCACCTCGAGGCCGGCCTCTTCGCATGCCTTGCGGAACCAGTCGCGCACCTGCTTGTCCTCGGCGCTCAGGGTCAGCCGTCGCACGCCGCCCTTCTGTGTCGCACCGAACTGCGCGGTTTCGTGGATGGTGCCCCAGAGGCGGGCGGAATCGATTTGCAGGTTGGTTACGGCTCGGCTCATGTCGTCAGTCCATTTCCAGCGGTCATTCCGGAGATGTGCCATAGCACATCAGAGCGCGATGCTGGCGCATCGTCCCGGAATGACGGTCATGTTATCCGGCTCTTGTTCAATGACGCTCCACTCTCGCGCCGTCAACCGCCACGCTCGCCTGCGCGATCTGCCGGGCGAGGTTGGCGACGCGCTCGATGGCGACTGCGTCGGGGGAGGCGAGCCAGCTCGCGGTGAAGGTCAGCGGCGGCAGCTTGAGGTCGGTGTCGAGCAGTTGCAGGCGGCCGTCGGCCAATTCGTTCTCGACGATCGCCGACGGGATCACCGCGATGCCAAGGCCCTCATTGGCCATGTGGATCACGGTCGCGAGCGAGGTCGAGGCGTGCAATCGGATCGGCGGCAGATCGGGCGCGTTGAACAAGGCGCGCACGGTCTCGTAGGGCTGGGTCTTGCGCGGAAAGGTGATGATTGGAAACCGCGCCAGGTCCTGCCGCGCCACCGGGCCGGCGCCGAGGCCGAGCGACGGGCTCGCCAGGAAGCCAATCGGATAATCGCACAGCACGTGGTTGTGCGCGCCCGATGCCGAGACCGGTCCGAGCACGAAGGCGAGTTCGATCTCCTGCGCCAGCAGCCGCGGCGTCAGGTTCGGCGTGATGTCGACCTCGATCTCCAGCGACAGGTTCGGGTAGATCTCGTTGACGCTCTTGACCAGCCGCGGCAGCCAGGTGTGCACGATGGTCTCCGCGACACCGAGCCGCAGCGCGCCGCGCATCGCCGAACGGTCGCCGACCTCGGCCATCATCTCGGAGCGCAGCCCGATCAGCTTCTCGGCATAGGTCATCATCAGCCGTCCGCTCGGCGTCGGCGAAGCGATCCGGTGGTCGCGGTTCAACAGCTTGACGCCCATCTCGCGCTCGAGCTGGGCAATGCGCTGGGAGATCGCCGGCTGGGTGGTGTTGAGCCGCTGAGCGGCACCGCGGAAGCTGCCGAGCTTGACGACCCAGAGGAAGGTTTCGATCGAGCGGAAGTCCGTCATTGGAAGCATGTTCCCGATCGATAAATCTGATTTATCGATTTTGATTAGAAAGGACGATTAGACATTATATCACGCGTGGTGTTGGTTTGTCCTTGTCGAGATTATGGGCAGGAGGCTCCCATGACTGTTTTTGCGGCAGTGCAGCGATCTCAGGACGGTCAGGTGCTTGCGAGCGTCGCGGCGCGGCGCGCCAGCCGCAACGGCACGGCCTCGGCCACGACGGCCGGTCTCGCCAACGGCTTCGTCCAGGGCAATCTCGCGATCCTGCCGGAAAAGCTCGCCGGCGCCTTCCACCGGTTCTGCCAGCTCAATCCGAAGCCGTGCCCGATCATCGGCATGTCCGACGTCGGCGATCCGCGGATTCCCGCGCTCGGCCTCGACCTCGACATCCGCACCGACGTGCCGCGCTACCGGGTCTGGCGCGATGGCGAGGTGGCGGACGAGCCGACCGACATCACCAAATACTGGCGCGACGATCTCGTCACCTTCGTGCTCGGCTGCTCCTATTCGTTCGAAGAGGCGCTGCTGGATGACGGGCTGCCGATCCGTCACATCGAACGCAACCTGCGTGTGCCAATGTACCGGACCAACATCGCCTGCCAGCCGTCGGGGCCGTTCGAGGGACCGATGGTGGTGTCGATGCGCCCGTTCAAGCCGGCGGATGCGATCCGCGCGGTGCAGATCACCTCGCGCTTTCCGTCGGTGCACGGCGCGCCGGTCCATCTCGGTCATCCGCATGCGATCGGCATCGAGGATCTCGCCAGGCCGGACTATGGCGATGCGGTGCCGGTCGCCGACGACGAGATCCCGGTGTTCTGGGCCTGTGGCGTCACGCCGCAATCGGTGATCGCAAGTGCGAAGCTGCCGTTCGCGATCACGCATTCGCCGGGGCTGATGCTGGTGACCGATCTCAGGAACAGGCAGCTCGCTGTGCTCTGAATAGGCAATTCGTGCAATTCATTGAGGCTTTACTGCGCGCTACAAGCGTCACATCGATAAGAACAAAGCTGAAGGGGAAATTTCAATGACGATCTCTCGCCGTAACGTATTGCTGGGTGCCACTGCCGCCGCCGCGCTCGGTCCGATCGCCGCGCGCGCGCAAACAAGCGAAGTGGCAATCGGCGTGATCTATCCGCTGTCCGGCTCCAGCGCCGCGATCGGCGTCGACGCGCAGCATGCCTTCAACACCGCGGCCGACATCATCAACAAGAACTACGATTTCGCGCTGCCGCTCGCCAAGGGCGAGGGCCTGTCCGGGCTCGGCGGCGCCAAGGTCAAGCTGGTGTTCGCCGACCACCAGGCCGATCCGCAGAAGGGCCGCGCCGAGACCGAGCGCCTGATCACCCAGGAAAAGGTCTGCGCCGTCGTCGGCACCTATCAGAGCGCGGTCGCCGTCACCGTCAGCCAGACCTGCGAGCGCTACCAGGTCCCGTTCATCTCGGCCGACAATTCCTCGCCGAGCCTGCATCGCCGCGGCCTGAAGTATTATTTCCGCGCCTCGCCGCATGACGAGATGTTCTCGACCGCGATGTTCGATTTCTTCGATGCGATGAAGAAGAAGGGCCAGAAGATCGAGACGCTGGCGCTGTTCCACGAGGACACCATCTTCGGCACCGATTCGGCCAACGCCCAGACCAAGCTCGCCGCCGAGCGCGGCTACAAGATCGTCAGCGACATCAAGTACCGCGCCAACTCGCCGTCGCTGACCGCCGAGGTGCAGCAGCTCAAGGCGGCGAATGCCGACGTGCTGATGCCGTCGAGCTACACCACCGACGCGATCCTGCTGGTCAAGACCATGGCGGAGCTCGGCTACAAGCCGAAGAACATCATGGCGCAGGACGCCGGCTTCTCGGAGAAGGCGACCTATGATGCGGTCGGCGACAAGCTCGAAGGCGTGATCTCGCGCGGCAGCTTCTCGCTCGACCTCGCCAAGAAGCGGCCGATGGTCGGTCTCATCAACGATATGTTCCGCGCCAAGTCCGGCAAGGACTTCAACGACTATTCGTCGCGCCAGTTCATGGGCCTGATCGTGATGGCCGACGCCATCAACCGCGCCAAGTCGACCGACGGCGAGAAGATCCGTGAGGCGCTGGTGGCGACCGACATGCCGGGCGACGTGACCATCATGCCGTGGCGGCGCGTCAAGTTCGACGAGATGGGGCAGAACAACTTCGCCGACCCCGTGCTGCTGCAATATGCGGCGAAGAACTTCGTGACGATCTTCCCGGAACAGGCCGCGGTCTCCGAGGCGATCTGGCCGATGAACAGCTGATCGGTCGACCACTCTCCGCTCGTCGTCCCGGGCAAGCGAAGCGCGACCCGGGACCCTCGCGCGAGTGCTTGCACTCGTCGCTAACCACAGGCAGGCGTTTTGCGATGATTGGCTGTTGTGTTTTCTCCCCATGCATTTGTGGTTATGGGTCCTGGCCTTCGCCAGGACGACGTTGGGGCCATACGTTGACCGGGGCGCAGCGGTGACAGCCGAGACCATTATCCAGAGTCTGGCGAGCGGCCTTTTGATGGGGCTGCTCTACGGATTGATCGCCGCCGGGCTCGCATTGATCTTCGGATTGATGGACGTCGTGAACTTCGCCCACGGCGAGTTCCTGATGATCGCGATGTACGTGACCTTCTTCCTGTTCGCGTTCTTCGCGATCGATCCCTTGCTGGCGGCGCCGCTGGTCGCCGCGGCCTTGTTCGTGTTCGGCGCGGTGGTCTATCTGCTGATCGTCCGCTTCGCGATGCGGGCCAAAGCCAATGCCGGCATGGTGCAGATCTTTTCGACCTTCGGTCTGGCGATCGTGATGCGGGGGCTGGCCCAGTTCTTCTTCACGCCCGACTACCGCAGCGTCACCAACTCCTGGGTTGGCGGCAAGACGATATCGATCGCCGGTATCTATCTGCCGGAACCGCAGTTGATCGGCGCGATGCTGTCGATCGCGGCCTTCGTCGCGCTGTACTTCTTCATCCATCGCACCGATTTCGGCCGCGCACTGGAGGCGACCCGCGAGGATGCCGGCGCCGTGGCGCTGGTCGGCATCGACAAGAACCGGGTGTTCGCGCTCGGCTGGGGCCTCGGTGCGGCGCTGGTCGGTCTCGCCGGCGCGATCATGGCGATCTTCTTCTACGTCTATCCCGACGTCGGCGCCTCGTTCGCGCTGATCGCCTACGTCACCGTGGCGCTCGGCGGCTTCGGCAGCGTGTTCGGCGCCTTTGCCGGCGGCATCATCGTCGGCCTGGTCGAGGCGACCACCGCGCTGATCCTGCCGCCGTCGCTGAAATCGGTCGGCATCTACGCCGTCTATCTCCTGGTCGTCTTCATCCGCCCGCGCGGCCTGTTTGGATCGATGTGATGGACACCCACTTCGCCCAGCGCCGCAGGCGTGACCTGGTCGTGGCGCTTTGCCTTGCGGTCATCGCCGCGCTGGTGCCGCTGTTCGTCAAGGACGTCTACGTCCAGAACATCATGGTGCTGACGCTGATGTATGCGGCGCTGTCGCAGAGCTGGAATATCCTGTCCGGCTATTGCGGGCAGATCTCGCTCGGCCATGCGCTGTATTTCGGGCTCGGCGCTTACACCACCGCGCTGTTGTTCACCAAGTTCGGCGTGTTGCCGTGGTTCGGCATGCTGGCGGGCGGGGCGATTTCCGCCGTGATCGCGATGGCGCTGGGCTATCCCTGCTTCCGCCTGCGCGGCCATTACTTCGTGATCGCGACCATCGTGATTGCCGAGATCGCGCTGCTCTTGATCCAGAACTGGGACTGGGCGGGGGCGGCGCTCGGCATCGACATCCCGGTGCGCGGCGACAGCTGGCTGAAATTCCAGTTCGCCCGCTCGAAGCTGCCTTACTTCTATTTCGCGCTGGCATTGGCCTGCGTCGCCTGGCTCGTTACCTGGTGGCTGGAAGATTCCAAATGGGGCTATTGGTGGCGCGCGGTGAAGGACAATCCGGATGCGGCCGAAAGCCTCGGTGTCGTCGTCTTCAATTCCAAGATGGGCGCAGCCGCGGTCTCGGCGTTCCTGGTCGCGGTCGGCGGCAGCTTCTATGCCCAGTTCGTTTCCTACATCGATCCTGAAAGCGTGATGGGCTTCCAGTTCTCGCTGTTGATGGCGCTGCCCGCGGTGCTCGGTGGCATCGGCACGCTGTGGGGGCCGGTACTCGGCGCCGTCATCCTGATCCCGCTCACCGAGCTGACGCGCTCCTATGTCGGCGGCTCCGGCCGCGGCGTCGACCTGATCGTCTATGGCGCGCTGATCGTCGCGATCTCGCTGGCGCTGCCAAAGGGCCTGATCAGCGTGTTCTCCTCGCGCAAGGAGGCCGTACGATGACGACCTCGCCCGGAGCCCCGCTTCTGGAAACCCGCGGCGTCTGGCAGCGCTTCGGCGGCCTGGTCGCCAACAGCGATGTCTCGATCTCGGTCGGGCGCGGCGAGATCGTCGGCCTGATCGGTCCGAACGGCGCCGGCAAGTCGACGCTGTTCAATTTGATCGCGGGTGTGCTGCCGCCGACCCAGGGCTCGATCCTGTTCGACGGCGAGGACGTCACAAGGCTGCCGGCGGCTGAACGCTGCCAGCGCGGCGTCGGTCGCACCTTCCAGGTGGTCAAGAGCTTCGAGACCATGAGCGTGATCGACAACGTCATCGTCGGCGCGCTGATCCGCAACACCAAGATGCGGATCGCGCGACAGAAGGCCTATGAGGTGCTGGAGTTCTGCGGCCTGGCCGCGCGCGCCGACAAGCTCGCCGCCGATCTCGTCCCGTCGGAGAAGCGCCGGCTCGAGGTCGCCCGCGCGCTCGCCACCGAGCCGAAGCTTCTGCTGCTCGATGAAGTGCTCACCGGATTGACGCCGGTCGAAGCGCAAACCGGCGTCGAACTGGTGCGCAAGGTGCGTGCAACCGGCATCACCGTGCTGATGGTCGAGCACGTCATGGAGATCGTGATGCCGCTGGTCGACCGTGCCATCGTGCTCAATCTCGGCAAAGTGCTGGTCGAGGGCAAGCCCACGGACGTCGTCCGCAATCCGGAAGTCATTTCCGCCTATCTCGGGGATCGTCATGCTGTCGGTGCGTGAAGTCACCACCGCCTATCAGGGCCTGGTCGCGATCTCATCGGTGTCGATCGACGTCACCAAGGGCGAGATCGTCTGCGTCGCCGGTGCCAACGGCGCCGGCAAGTCGACGCTCTTGAAATCGATCGCCGGCGCCGAGCGGCCGCGTTCCGGCTCGGTCACCTTCGACGGCAAGCGCATCGACGGCCAGCCGCAGCACGTCATCACCGCCAGCGGCATCGCCTTCGTGCCGGAGAACCGCCGGCTGTTTCCGCGGCTCTCGGTGCGCGACAATCTGCGGCTCGGCAGCTATCTCTATCGCAGCAAGTCCGATCGCGATGCGCCGCTCGACCTGGTGTTCAACCTGTTCCCGCGGCTCGGCGAACGGCTCGACCAGCGCGCCGAGACCTTGTCCGGCGGCGAGCAGCAGATG
>NZ_DDOP01000091.1:0-49167 GCF_002341725.1 Bradyrhizobium sp. UBA2491 | reverse complement strand
GCCTCAAGGGCAAGGAGCGCAAGAAGTTTCGCAAGGCGTGCATCAAGGAAGCCGGCGACAAGGCCGCGCCGGCCGCCGCCCCGGCGACCAAGCAGTAAAGCCCGCAGGGCCAGCGCGCCGCTCCGGCCATCGACGGCATCGGAGCGGCGCGTGCGCCGCTCCCTGCCCGCGCTGCCGGCGTGAATCCGTCGGCGGTGCATTGCTGCACCGCGTGGTTGCAATTGTCCCGCGGGTGCGAATTTGCCATAACGCGGCGTGACTCAGATCCGCGCTTCGATGGCCCTGGCCATTCCCGACCGCAGCAAGGTCCTGAACGGGCTTGAGACTCTCGTCATCGGCGCCGGCGGCGGCCTGTTGTTTCTGTGGGCGGGATTGCCGGGCGGCCTGATCTCGGGGGCGATGTGCGCGGTCGGGATCGCGGCGTTGGCCGGTCGGCCGCTCGCGGTGCCGCCGGTGCTGACGCAGACGGTGCTGCTGCTGCTCGGCATTTCCCTGGGCTCGCTGATGTCGCAGCAATTGTTGCAGCACATGAGCTCCTATCCGCTCACCATCGGCCTGCTGGCACTGGCGACGTTCTGCGCCACCTTCGGCTCGAGCCTATACCTCCAGCGCGTGCATGGCTGGGACCAGACCTCGGCCTTCCTCGCCGGCAGCCCCGGGGCGCTCTCGCAGATCACCATCCTGGCCGCGGAAAAGGGCGCCGACGTCGCGGCGATCGCCGTGGTGCAGACCATGCGCGTCATCATCCTGACCGCGGCGCTGCCGCTGGTGCTGGCGCTGACCGGCGTGACGCATGCCGCGCCGCCGCCTTTGCCGACCTCGGTTGCCTCGCCGCTTGGCCTGATCTTTCTGGTCGCGGCGTCGGTCGCCGTCTCGCTGCTGCTGCGCTGGATCAAATTCCCGGCGAGCTGGATGTTCGGCGCGATGCTCGCCTCCAGCCTGCTGCACGGCTCCGGCCTGGTCGATGGCGGCCTGCCGCCCTGGCTCCGCAATGTCGCGCTGGTCGGCATCGGCGCGTTGATCGGCACCCGCTTCGCGCGGATGAAGACCTCGACCCTGCTCAGCCACGTCAATGCCGGGCTCGGCTCGTTTGCGATCGCCATCCTGATCTCGGCGGTGTTCGTCGCGGTGATCGCCTTCACCACCCATGTGCGGCTCGCCGACGTCGTGGTTGCCTTCGCGCCGGGTGCGATGGACGCGATGCTGGCGCTGGCGCTGACGCTGCACATCGACCCGATCTTCGTCGGGGCGCATCATCTGTCACGGTTTCTGTTCGTCACCATCTCGACGCCCGGCATCATCCATCTGTTCGGACGGCCGCAGGACGACGTCGACGACTAGCTGGAAAGCGCAGCAGCGTAGGGTGGGTTAGCGAAGCGTAACCCACCACCTTCTCACCGCGACATGGTGGGTTACGCCGTCGGCTAACCCACCCTACAGGTTAGGCCCTCGCGGCCTTCACCATGCCCCAGCCGGCGATCGCGGCCATCAGCAGCGAGATCAGCACGTTGTAGCCGGCCAGCGAGACGCCGAGGAAGCGAAACTGCACCTCGTCGCAGCGCACCACCTTGACCTTGTCGAGTTGCTCCAGCAGCGAGCCGGCCTTGCCGAAATCCACCATCGGGCCGGTGCAATCGGTCGGCCCCGGCCAGAAGCCCCATTCGACGCCGGCGTGATAGCCGCCGAGCCCGGCATTGGCGAGCGCGGCGAGGCCGAGGATCGCAAGCCCGGCGAGCAGCACCGGCCGCGACGCGCCGCGGGCGGCGGCCACCGCAACCAGGGCGCCGAGCGGGACCGCGAGGTAATAGGCATAGCGCTGCTCGAGACAAAGCGGACAGGGCATGATCTCCAGCACCAGCTGGAAGAACCAGGCGCCGGCCAGCGTCGCCGCCGCGATCACCGCAATCGCGAGCGCCGAGGTCAGCGCTGGATTGACGGCGGCGGAAGCATGCGACGGATGGGCGGTGGCGGTTGTCACGGGCAGTCCTCCTGGGAGCATCGATCGGGAGCGCCGTGGCCCCTGCTCCATGCTCGATCCGGGTCGTATCGCGCCAAAATATCGCTGTCGAGGCACGGGACAATCACTTCCGCGCGGGTTGACCGTGACGGGCCGCCCGCTATAGTCCGCCGCGCTTCGCGACCCCGGCCCTTCCCGGTCCGGTCCATCGCGAATGCCCCTGTGGCGGAACTGGTAGACGCGCTCGACTCAAAATCGAGTTCCGCAAGGAGTGCTGGTTCGATTCCGGCCAGGGGCACCACGCTTCGCCCTTGCGGGCTTCGCGTGGCGCAGCCACGCCAAGGCTGCAAGAGCGAAACGTGTCCGGCGAAGCCACTTGGCCGGTCCGTGACGGGCCACGATATACGGAATCCTGAAGATCAACGTCCTGGCGGATAGTTTGCCTTGTCAGCGGTGCTGAGTACGCCGCCAGCGGCGGTCATTCCGGTCTCTTGCCGTCAATGACATCACCAAACATTTCCCATTTATCACCCTTGAAGCGCATCATCCGCAGTTGCTCGACCGGATAGTAATCGGTCGGAGATGTGTTGATGAAGATGCCGGGCAGAAGGATATCGGGCGCGAAATCCTTCAGGTTGGCGGCCTGCTTCATAATGTTCTCGCGCGTCAGCGTATCGCCGCACTGTCTCAAGACTTGAACGACGGTCTCCGCGACCCCATAGGCGTAGACGACGCTTCCGTCGCCCTTGTCGGCCTCCGGAGCATATTTGGCGAGAAAGGCGCTAAGCCTCTTCATCCCTTCGTCGTTATCCCACTGCCGATCAGTATCCTTTGAAAAGGCCGCCGACAGGATGCCTTGGGCGTTATCATAGCCGGCCGACTTCAGCACCGTGCTTGAAGCGCCGATGAGGCTCTGAAAATAAACTGGCTTCCAGCCGAGCTCCGCGGCCTTCTTGATGCTTTGCGCAGCAGCCTTGGGCGTGGTCATGCTGAAGAAGGTATCAGCGCCGCTTGCTTTCAATTTGACGATATGGCTTTCGACTGTGGGTTCAATGATCTCGTATGGCTCTTCCGCGACGATCATCTTTGCAGCGCGCTCGCCAAGGCCATCTTTCACACCTTTGAGCAGGTCTTTGCCGAAATCGTCATTCTGATAAAGAATGGCGACCTTGGCGTCGGGCTTTTGCTTGAGGAGGTACGTCGCGTAGACGCGTCCTTCGATTTGATAGTCCGCTTGCCAGCCCATCGTCCACGGAAAGTTCCTGTAGTCGCCGAATCTGGTCGCGCCGGACGACACGAAGAGCTGCGGCACCTTCCTGGCGTTCATATATTTCTGGATGGCGGAGTTAGACGGCGTGCCGAGCACGCCCGCCAGCAGCAGCACCTCGTCGCTCTCGACAAGCTTGCGCGCCTGCTCGACGGCTTTGGGAGGCGAATAGCCGTCGTCGTAGCTGATGAAGTTGATCTTGCGGCCGTTGATGCCGCCCTGATCGTTGATCATCTTGTAGTAGGCGCCCTCGATCTTTCCGAGAATGCCGAAGGCGGAGGCCGGGCCGCTATACGGCATGATGTTGCCGATCTTGATCTCGGTATCGGTCGCACCGGCATCGTATGCTTTCTGCGCGAAAGCGGTGCCGAACGTCGCAAGTAGAAGGCTTGCGCTGCAAGTCGGGAGTACATACCGCAAGATCATGGCCTTTCCTCAAGCAACGCGAGCCTTCCGAACCCGCTGCGGTGGAAGATGAGGGGCTGCCTGCGGCTATCGACGACGACGCCATGAAGTTGGAGCAGCACGATGACATGATCGCCCGCCTCCAGCTCCTCGCGGACAGTGCAGTCATACTTGGCGATCCCCTCGGCGAGCATCACTGCACCGCTGTCGATGATCTCGAAGGCGACGTCGGTGAACCGTTCGCGGGCCGGACCGGCGAGCTGCCGACACAATGCGCCGTGGTCCTCAGCGAGCACGGTGACTCCGAGGTGCTCGGCTCGGCGTAGCTCGGGCCACGTGGTCGAGCCTTTCGCGACGGCGAATGACACCAGCGGAGGTTCGAGAGACACCGAGGTGAACGAGGAGGCTGCAAGACCCACCAGCCTCCCGTCGACCTGCGCCGCCACGGCCACGACGCCCGTCGGGAACGCGCCGAAGGCGTCGCGCAGCATCCTGCTGTCCATCTGCTCGCTCATGGATTGCATTCGGCTCGTGCTCCGTGTGCGGTGGCGTACGCGACGACGAGATCGGTCACGGCATCCAACGCAGCGTGGCCAATCGCCTTCGAACTCCCGGCGGGATCGCCGAGGACGCCGTTGGGCGAGACCGCGTCGATGCCCTCGACGAACGCCCGCCGCAGGAACGCCTCGTCCACCGTGCCCAGATACCCCGCAGCCGCCCGATCGGGCCGAACCTTCTCGGGGTGCAGGACGAGCATTACCGAGGTCTCCGCCACGTCTGCGTGACCACCGACGTGGCTTCCGAGACCAGCGACCGACTGCGCCGACTTCCGCCATGCGTCGAGGATCGCGGCACTGTCTCGATAGACGATGACCTGAAGCGCCGGGGCGAGTGCCGCGGCCAGCCGCGGCTCGAAGTCACGCATGATCGGGTAATTGCCGATGTGGCCGGAGAACAGGACGACGCGGGCGAACCCGTGCGCGGCGAGGCTGCTGCAATAGTCCAGGCAGATCGCCTCTAGCGTAGCGGGACGCACCGAAAGCGAGCCGCAGAAGCCGAGGTGGTGGGGCGAGTACCCGACCTTGACCGTCGGCAGCACCAGTGCAGCGCCGAGCTTGCGGGCGATGCGGACCGCGAGCGCATCGGCGTGATCACTGTCCATCGACAGCGGAAGATGAGGTCCGTGCTGCTCGATCGCACCCAGCGGTAGGATCGCCGTGCGGGCGCCGGCCGCGATCGCCTCGGCGATCTCGGCGCTGGTCAGGTGTTCGATCCGCAGCTCACGCGGTTGCTCGGAACGCATCACGTCTGGCTCCTTCAACCCTGGAGCCGCGCCTGGTCGGCGAACTCGTTGTGTTCGGCGGCGCTGTACATCTCATCCACGAGTGCGCTGAACGATTTGAGCACTGCTGGCCGACGGATCGTGCCCTTGGACGTGAGCTCGCCCGCGCCGGGCGAGAGCGCGCGTGGTGCGATCCGAAAGTCCTTGAGCTGAAGGGGGCGTGCGAGGTCGGCGTTGAGCTTATCGATCCAGGCTTGCAGGCCTTGATGCAGCGCATCGCTGTCGAGCCTGCCGGCCGTCTCGGTCGGCCAGATGAGAACGGTGAGGTAGTTGCGGCCGTCGCCGACGACCACGGCCTCCTCGATCAGGGGATTGGCCTTCAGGCGCACCTCGATGGGCTGCGGGCTGATGGTCTTGCCGCCGCTGGTGACGATGATGTCCTTGGCCCGACCGATCAGCTTGACCTCACCGGAGGCGTCGATCTCGACGAGGTCGCCGGTGCGATACCACTCTCCGTCCATCACGTCCGCCGTCGCCTCCGGGTTGTTCCAGTAGCCGCGGAACAGCAGCGGTCCCTTCACCAGCAGCTCCCCTTCACTGCTGGTCTTGATTGCGAAGCGCGGGTCGGGCATGGCCTTGCCTACGGTCCCAGGGGATGGGAAGGCGCGGTCCCACTGCCCGAGCACCCAGCCGCAGGTCTCGGTGGTGCCATACAGTTCGCGCAGATCCACCCCCCACATCTGCCACAGTGCTTGCACCTCGGGGGTCATCGCTCCCGACGAGGTCCAAGCGACGTTGACGCGGTCCACGCCCAACTTCGCGCGCAGGGGCAGGAACACCTGCTGCTGGGCCTGGTCGTAGCGCGCTTGCAGCTCGGCGGGCACGGCGTCGCCGCGCCGGCGCGCGGCGGCAACCTCGCGGGCCACCTCCATCGCGTTCTCGTAGGACTTCTGGAACGGTGCTGGCGTCTGCTTGAGCGCGGCCAGCGCCACGCTGAGCAACTTCTCGTGCAGCCGCGGCGGCCAGACGATCCCCGCAGGACGTACGCCGCGGAGCGCCTCGGACAACTGGTCGATGCGGCAGAAGGTCACCACCGACCGGGTCATGATCGGCGCGTAGACGCCGGACAGCGCCGGAGCGACATGGGATAGGCCCAGGAAGCTGAGCGAGTCGCGGCGGGTCGTGGTCAGCTCGGGGTTGAGCACGGCGGAGCCGAGCACCGAGTACTGCAGGGTGCGGTGGGTGTGGACAACCCCCTTGGGAGCTCCGGTAGAGCCTGAGGTGTAGAACAAGGCTGCCGGCTGGTCGATGTTTCCGCCGGCGAGGCGTTGGTCGAACAGCGCCGGGTTGGCCGCGTCATGGGCTCGACCGGTCTCGCGCAGGTCGGCCCATGTCCTGCTGACGACCGTTTCGGGCAACCCCGACGGGGCATCATCGAAGCTGATCACGGCGCGCAGCGCGGGGAGCTCCGAGGCGATTGCGGCGACCTTTGCGACGTCGGCGACATCGCCGACCACGATGGCGATGGCCTCGCTGTGCCCGACGAGCTGCCTCACCTCAGCAGGGGAGCTCGTGGGGTAGACGCCCACCGGGATCGCCCCGGCCGACAGGATGCCGAGCGCCGTCATGACCCATTCGGTGCGGCCCGACGCCATGATGGCGACCCTGTCCCCGGGCGCGACGCCGAGGGCAGCCAGGCCGAGCGTGACCTCGCGTACGGCCGAAGCGTACTGCGCCCAACTGGTCGGGATCGCGCGCGTCCCGTCCCACTGGCAGAACGCGACCTCCTCGGGTTCGACTTCCGCGCGGTCCTGCACCATCTGGGCGAAGGTGCGGTCGACGGCCTCGAAGTTGGCAACGCCGATGTCGGTGACGCCGCTCAGGACGGGCACCTGCCGGGCGCGGGCATCGGCTGCGGGGACGGTATTCGTGACCATCATATCGCTCCATTTCCTAATGGCAGGCCTGGCTGGCCTACGTGTGGTCTGGTGTGGTGTTCAGTGCCGGCGGCGTTCCGTCGGAAGACCGCGACGGCGCCCGCTGCTTCCTCCATCCTTCTCGGAGGCTCCGGGCCACGGGGTCGTCGATCCAGGAGGCAGCCTTGGCGAGCGTGACGTCGGCTCGCTGTTGGTCCTCGATGTCGTCGTAGTCGTTGACGGCATGCTTGAGCGCCGCATAGAGCACCGGCGCTCGACGCCCGGCCTCTCGGGCACGATCGAGCGCTTCGATCATCAGTCGGCCGGGCTCGATAATGGCGTCGACGAGCCCCCACCGCGCCGCCTCCTCGGCACCGATCAGTTCACCACTCAGCAGCAGGTCACGCGCGCGCCGCATTCCGATCAACCGGATGAGGCGCTGGATGCCTTTGTCAGCGGGCAGCAGGCCATGTCTGATCTCGGGGAATCCGAACCGGGCGTGCGGCGCCGCGAGCACCGCGTCCGCGAACAGCGCGTACTCGACGCCGCCGCCGACGCAGTCGCCGTTGACGGCGGCGATCACCGGAGCCCGGTATCGCTCCATCGCGACGAGCAGATTGTGGAATCCCCGCATCCGCTGTTGGATCGGGCCGGCGGCAGCTCCGTCCACCTCCTTGATGTCGCCGCCGGCGCAGAAGAACCGATCGCCGGCGCCGGTGATCACCACCGGCGGCGGGTCGCCCTCGCCGCGGTCTCGGAACAGCGCGATCATGGCGAGCAGCAGCGGACGGTTCAGGGCGTTGGCTGGCGGCCTGTCGAGCGTTGCGACCAGGACGCCGTCGTGGCCGGCCGTCCGCAGTCCGGTCGCCGCCTCGCTCTCGTATCGGACCGTCATCGAATGCGTCTCTGTCTGATCTCAGGGAATCCGAGCCGGCGTGGAGCGCAGCAAGCACCGCGCCCGCAAAGAGCGCATACGCTACGCAACGAGCCCGTCAGCTTGTGCCTTCTGCGAAGCGCTTGCGCTTCTCCCGGAAGGCCGCGACGGCCTCTTTCCGCTCGGGGCTATTGAACGTAAGCGTCTCGAGCGCACCCGCGGTGTCGAGATTGAGATGCGCCTGTTCCTTGATCAGCTTGTTGACGCTGTACTTGGTCCAGATGATTGCGCTACGGGGACCGCTCGCGAGCAGTTCGGCATATCCGATCGCATACTCGAGAACGGTGCCTTCCGGCACGACCTTGTTGATCATCCCCGCTGCCGCCGCGTCTTCCGCCGAAATGAATTCACCGGTCATCAAGTAATGCTTGGCCCGCGCCGGGCCCAGAAGAAGCGGCCATATGACAGCACCGCCGTCGCCGGCGACGACGCCGGCCGTCACATGCGTATCGGCGAAACGAGCGCTTGGCTGGGCAAAGATAACGTCGCAGAACAGAGCGAGCGTGGCGCCCAACCCGACCGCCACGCCGTTCACGGCGGCAATGACGGGGGACTCCACCTCAAGGATGTTTCTAATGAGGTGTCGGCCCGAGCGCGTCGGCGATATCTTATGTATGCCCTGATCGAGCGCGTTCTGATCGCCGCCTGAGCAGAACCCACGACCAGCGCCGGTAAGGACGATAGCCTTCACCGCGGGATCGTTATCGAGATCCACGAACAGCTCCTCCAACGCGGCATGCATAGGCCAATCGATGGCATTGAGTATCTCGGGCCGGTTCATGGTGATGACGGCCACACCGCTCGGACGTATCTCCACGAGCAAGCCCACGTACTTTTTATCTTTCATTTTCAGTCTCCCGTTGTTCAGATAGGCGTCAGGCCGAAGCCGCCGAATTACGGACGGATCCATCGACCGTCCCGGCGGCCGCCTTGGCATTTTCAAAGGCCTCGCGCTCGGCATAGTGGTCGGGGCGGGCGGCGCGGATGTCGGCAAGGATCGCGTCGGACGCACGCACGACCGACCGGGGGTTTTTGAACCTCGGGATGACGTACTTGCCGAACAGCTCGATCGACTTCATCAGCTCCTTGTGCGGCATGCCGTCGATGCGCAGCGCGAGCGCGTCGATGCCCATGTCGACGTACCGTTGGACCTGCCTGATGCAGGTCTCGACGTCGCCGACGATGAAGCTCCCGGACTCGTCGAACAAATAGCGCTCGTTCTTGAAGTCGATGTTCTTGATCTCGCCGAGCGATCCGTAGTCGGCGGACAGTTTCGCCAGCCGCTCATAGGCGTCGATTGACAAGGCGACGCTATGGGCCAGCGTCGCCGCCCACCGCTCCGCCTCCTCATTTGTATCGGCGCAATGCATTCCGCCGGAAATCACGGCGACCTTCTGCGCCTGCACCGGGTAAACATGCACGGCACTCGCCAGCTCCTTGTCATAGAGCTCGGCCGACCTCTGGACGGAGGCGAACCCGTTATAGCCGCCGCCCATCATGGCGCCGATGCCCATATGCGCCGCGGCGGCGATCGATTGCGGGCTCGCGGTCGCCATCATCATTGGCGGATAGGGTAGCGTCACGTGCTTGGGCGTCAGGCTGCGCGGCGGAATCTTGTAGTGCTCGCCGACGAAAGAGAAGATGTCGTTCGACAGGGCCCGGCGGATGACCTCGATGCCCTCCATCTGCTGCGCCTTGGTCTCCGCGGGGTCGACCTCGAAGGCGTGCAGCGCGAGGGTGGTGTTGCCGCGCCCGACGGCGAGCCCGACGCGGCCGTTCGACAGGATGTCTTCGGTCGCCAGCCGCTCCGCGACGCGGAGCGCGTGATTGATCTTCTTGGGCAGCGGCGTGATCAGGTGGATGAACTGGATTCTGCTCGTGAGCGCCATCATGTACGGGTAGATCACCTCGGGAGCGGAGGTCGAAGCCGTGCCGATCGCGAAATGCTGTTCGGAGCACCCGAACGCATCGAATCCGACTTTCTCCGCCAGAATCACTTCATCGATGAGCTCGCGATAGCGGTGCGCGTGGGTGTGTCCCGGCTGGGTTTCCCCTTCGCTGAAGAAGATGAACCGCATGCGTTGTGCCTCCTCTGCACCTTAATGTTAATCCGAACTAACTTTATTGTCAGCTATCGCGTCTTGTCAACGGCCTTTTGGTGCTGGCTGCTTAGAACCCATCTTAGAGCCTAATGCTATTATTATCGGACTTTTCTGCGAAACGAGCGTATGGAATCAGATGCCCGCCCCCTGTTTGGCGAATCCGGTAGCCGTCAATAAAGTTAGTACGTATTTACTTTTGGCAGAAGAGGAGACGTTTCCATGATCGGAACGCCGAGGCCGCGAAGGATCACGCCGGAGCGAAGGATAGCGGGTTGCTTCGCGCCCGCCGTGCGGTACGGTTTGTCGCGATGAACATCCAGACACTCCCGATCAAGCGCGCATCCAGGAGCCGGCGGCGCGAGCAGTTGATCTCGGTCGCCGCCGAGTTCTTCCTGCATCACTCCTACGACGCAGTGACCGTCGAGATGATCTCTGCGCGCGCCGGCATCACCGGTCCCGGACTCTATCGCCACTTCCAGAACAAGCAGGCCTTGCTGATCGCGGTTCTGGAGGAGCCGACGCAGGTCGTGCACGAGGTCGCAAAACGAATCGCGGAGACGACCAGGGAACCCAAGGCAGCGATCGTGGCGATGGTCGAATCCCACATCCGGCTCATCCTGCAAGGACCGCCGAGCACGCTCATCTTCACTAAAAACGAGCACGCTCTTCCCGAACACGACCGCCGAAGGATCCGCCGCGAGATGGCGCTGTACGCCGAAGAGTGGGTCTCTGTCGTAGCCCCGCTGCGGCCCGACCTGTCCGAAGCCGAGGCACGACTGTTGACGCAGGCCGTGTTCTCCATGCTCAACACGGCGGCGACGCTCAAGAAAGGCCTGGACGAGCAGTCGATCTTCTCGATCATGCGGCAAGCCGCACTGCACGCGCTGCTCGGCCGCGGCGACCTCTGACCTAGGCTTGGCCTGCCTACGCCCAGCGCGACCGGTCGACGTCGCGTAGCTGCACCACGCGGCCAGGTGCGCTCGAAATCGAGTACGCGCCGCGGCGCCAGACCGAAATTGAATCGCTCTAAGTCGAACACCGTGCGATCGCGAAGCAACAATCAGCGCACAACCGCCTGACTTGGAAAGCTTCTAGGCGAGCGTGGATTGCGCAGAAGCGACGTCGAGCTAGAGCAAGTCCGGATTCTCTTCGTTCAAGTCCGGAGCGTACTTTTCAATGTTGTTCAAGAATAGCGCCGTCCAAGGCGCAATCGCTGCCTCGAGTTGTCTGGCATTCGGGTTCTGTCTGGTCCAAAGCGCTTCGGCTCAAACCACCGCACCGATGTCCGGCGCAACATCGCTGCCGCCGATCGAAGTCCAGGCCCGCCCGGCAAAACGGAATGCACCGAAATCGATCCAGGCCGGCCAGTCGTCCCGCTCCATTGTTCGCGGCCGACGAAATGCGAGCCGCGGCAGGAGCGCGCCGCCGGTGGCGAACGGCAACACGACACCGCAACGACCGGAAACCGCTTGGGGACCGGTGCAGGATTATGTCGCATCGCGCAGCGCCGCGGCAACCAAGACCGACGCACCGATCATGGAGACACCGCAGTCGATCTCGGTGGTGACGCGCAAGCAGATCGCCGACCGGGACGCTCAGACCGTCAACGATGCGATGAGGTACACCGCCGGTGTCCAGACCGATCTCTACGGACCGGATGCGCGCATGGACTGGTATTCGATCCGCGGCTTCAATCAGTCGACGTCCGGATTCTATCTGGACGGCCTCGGCCTGCCGCGCATCGAGAGCCCCGACACCTCCTGGTCGGCGGAGCCTTACGCGCTGGAGCGCGTCGACATCCTGAAGGGACCGAGTTCGGTCCTGTTCGGCCAGAACTATCCCGGCGGACTGGTCAGCCTGATCAGCAAGAAGCCCACCGAGGACCCGTTTCACGAAATCGGAGTCCAGTTCGGCACCTTCAACCGCAAGCAGGTGCAGTTCGACCTCAGCGGTCCGGCCAACGACGACCACACCTTGCTCTATCGGTTCACCGGAGTTGCGCGCGACAGCGACAGCTATGTCCACTACATGCCGGATGATCGGGTCTACCTCCAGCCGCAGATCACATATCAGCCGGACGCCTCGACCAAGCTCAACATCGAAGCGACCTACATGCACATCTCTACCGGCGGCGTCGCCGGCTATCTGCCGGCATCAGGCACCTTCCTGCCGAATCCGTATGGGCGCCTGTCCAACAGCTTCTTCGGCGGAGATCCAAACTACAACGCAACGACCAAGAACCAATATTCCATCGGCTATCAGTTCGAGCACAAGACCGATGAGGATTGGACCTTCCGGCAGAATATGCGGGTCGCGCATCTCGACTTCGCCTCCAAGGCGACCTTCGGGTGGTATCCGGGACTGGCGTCCGACCACGTGTCGCTCAGTCGCCTGAGCGGACTAGCCCAAGCCACGCTCACGACCTTCCACGTCGACAACCAGGCCGAGAAGAAGATCTCGACCGGCATTCTCGATCACACGCTGCTCTTTGGCGTCGATTACCAATATCAAGACACCAGTGTGATGAAGGGTTACGGATCGCTGCCGGATCTGAACATCTTCAATCCGGTGTATTTCCAGAGCTTCGTTGCTCCGGACTATAACGACACCCGCCTGCAGGGAAACTCCTCGCAGGCCGGCATCTATGCGCAGGACCAGATCAAGCTCGGACGCCTCACCGTCGTGCTCGGCGGTCGGGAGGATTTCGCGCGGACCAGCCAGTATGAGCAGGTCAACGACGTCACCAGCAAGCAGAACGACAGCGCGTTCAGCGGCCGCGTCGGCGCCATCTACAATTTCGACAGCGGCTTCGCACCCTATTACAACTATGCGCAGTCGTTCATTCCGCAAATCGGCTCGGACCGCAACGGACAGGGCTTCAAGCCGCTGACCGGCACCCAGAACGAGGTCGGCCTCAAATTCCAGCCGCCCGGCTCGCGCAGCATGTTCACGGTCGCGGCCTTCGATATCAGACAGCAGAACGGTCTGACGGCCGATCCGGTCAATCCGCTCTACTCCGTGGCGGTCGGCGAGACCCGGTCGCGCGGCATCGAGCTCGAGGCACTGGTCAGCCTGACCGAAGGCCTCGACCTGACGGCAGCCTACACCCGTCAGGAGGTGAAATTCACCAAGGCGAACGACGACACCCAGGGCAAGACGCCCTACAACACGCCGACCGACATGGCGTCGTTATGGGCCAAATATCATTTCAACGACGGCATGCTGGCGGGCTTCGGCCTCGGCGCCGGCGTTCGTTACATCGGAGAGACCTGGGGCGACAATCTCAACACATTCAGGGTCCCGGGATATGCGCTGATCGACGCCACGCTGTCCTACGAATATCAGAAGCATTGGCGGTTCGCCGTCAATGGCACCAACCTGTTCGATCGACGCAACGGCATGTGCTTCGAAACCTACGCCTGCTGGCTTGGCCCCGGACGGGCCGTGATCGGCAGCGTCTCCTACCGCTGGTGACGAGTGCGAGGCCCTACTGGTTGAGGATCGGCGGAATGTCCTTGAGCGCCTTCGGACCAGGCAGCGAGCTGAGATAGGCGTGGATGTCGGCGGCATCCTTGTCCGACAGCACGTCGGCCGAGAACGACGGCATGTCGTTCGGCGCCTCGCGCAGGAAGGCGATGAAGGACTCCACCGGCAGCGCGATCTGCGCCAGCGCAGGCGTCAGATAGTTAAAGCGGCCGCCCTGCCCGGCGCGGCCGTGGCATTCGAAGCAGCCGTCGGCGAGGTAGAGCCGCTTGCCGTTGACGGGATCGCCAGCCGGCGACGCGTCATCGGCGCGCGCGGCGATGCCGCCACCGGCGGCGAATGCCCCCGCGATCGCGGCGACGGTTGCGAGGCGTATCACGGATCGACCGATCGTCATCATCGCCATCCCCCTCAACGCTGATCCATCACGACGTCGAGCAGCGCCGGCTGGCCGCCCTTGACCATGGCGATCGCACGCTTCAGCGCCGGCGCAAGCTGGTTCGGGTCGTTGATCGGGCCCTCGCCATAGACGCCGAACCCCTTGGCGAGCGTCGCGTAGTCGACGAAGGGATCCTTGATCGTGGTGCCGATATCGGTGTTGGTGATGCCGCGGCCATGGCGCGCTGCCATCGCCTGCAGGTACATGTATTCCTGATGATAGGCGCGGTTGTTGTGCACGATGTAGAGCATCGGGATCTGGTGATGCGCGGCGGTCCATAGCGTCGACGGCACGAACATGAAATCGCCGTCGCCGCCGATCGCAACCGTCAATCGTCCATGCCGCTTGTTGGCGAGCGCAGCGCCCAGCGAGGCCGGCAGGGTATAGCCGACACCGCCACCGCCGGCGACGCCGTTCCATTGATAAGGCTTCTTGAAATCCCACAAGCGATGCGGCCATGCCAGGCCGATCGAGGTGCCGACCAGCGACCAATCCTCGTCCTTGATCTGGCTGTAGAGCTCGGCGCACAGCCGCGCCGTGGTGATCGGGCTCGCGTCCCAACCGATCGTGGCGTCGAGCTTCGCCTGCTCGACGGTGGCGAGCTTGGCCGCCGCGAGCTTCTTGCCGCGCGCGTCGAACGCCGCCTTGCGGCCCTCGTCGATCTGGCGCTTCACCTGCTCGGTCAATGTCGGCAGGCTTGCCTCGGCGTCGCCGGATATGTCGAGGTCGACCTCTTGGTAGCGGCCGAGATCCTGGTAGTTGGCCTTCATGTAGAGGCCGCGGGTGCCGAGCGTGACGATCCTGGCGGTCTTCTTGTAGCGCGGCTCCGAGGTGCGCACGATGCGATCGTGGAAATCGCTGAGCGTGCCCCAGATATCGTTGACCTCCATCGCCAGGATCAGATCGGCCTGCGACAGGATCGAGCGCCGGAACGACTGGTTGAGCGGATGGCGAGAGGGGAAGTTCATGCGGCCGTAATTGTCGATCACGGCGCATTGCAATGTCTCCGCGAGCTCGACCAGACGCGGCATGCCGGCCGGCGTGCGCGCCATGCGGTCGCACAGGATCACCGGGTTGTCGGCCGCGACCAGCATTTTGGCGAGCTCGGCCAGCGCCGCGTCGTCGCCTTGCGGCGGGACCGCGGCGGTGAATTTCGGGATGCGCAGGCGGTCGCGATTCTCGATCGGGTTTTCCTGCAATTCCTGGTCGAGCGACAGCATCACCGGCGCCATCGGCGGCGTGGTCGAAATCTTGTAGGCGCGCACCGCCGATTCAGCGAAATGCTGGAGCGAGGCCGGCTGATCGTCCCATTTGACGAAGTCGCGCGTCAACGCCGCGGGATCGATCGCCGAATGTGGCCATTCGGCGCCCGGCGCGCGCTTGTCGCCCTCCATGATGTTGCCGCCCATCACGATGACGGGGACGCGGTCGCACCAGGCGTTGTACATCGCCATCGAGGCATGCTGGAGCCCGACCACGCCGTGGCAGATCATGGCGAGCGGCTTGCCTTCCATCTTGGCGTAGCCCTGGCCCATATGCACCGCGATCTCTTCATGCGGGCAGGTGATGATCTCGGGCTTCCTGTTGCCGCCATGATTGATGACAGCCTCGTGCAGGCCGCGGAAGCTCGACGCGCAGTTCATCGCGAGATAGTCGATGTCGAGCGTCTTCAGCACGTCGACCATGAAGTCGCCGCCGCTCGACGTCTGATTGACCGGATCGGCCGGCGGCGGCGCCGCGTCGGCGGCCGCGAGCCGCGCTCCGGGAGGCGCAGCCTTGGGACGCTCTTCCGGAAGCGCCGGGATCGCGGCATTGGCCGCGGCCGGCGTACTCAGCGCGGCCGCGCCGGCGATCGTCGCTCCTTTCAGGAAATTCCGGCGGCTGGAATCGGGCGCGCCATCGCGGCGCGAGCTGCTTCGCTTCGACATGGTGTCCTCTCCGGGAACGTGACCAGATGCCTACGAGCTCGTTGTTGGTTGACGCCAGTGTCGTCCCCGATGTTGCGAACCGTCAAGACACAGACGCGTCAGCGAGCCGCACCAGCCGGGCCGCTCCGCGGAATCGGCGGGGGATCGGCAACAATCCAGTCACGCTTTTTCGCTCGCAGCGCGAACCACGCGAGGCGGGCGCGGGACCGTTTCGACAGGCATGAACATCTTGGCCATGGCGTCGGCGCAGACCTCCATGCCGGCGCGCTCTGCGCCATATTTTGGCCATAGCCCGTTTCTTAAAGGCCCGAGCGGGCCATGTCCCCGCCTCTGTTTTGCGTCGCCCGGCCGATGCGGTCGCTTCGCAACCTAATCGCAGATCATCGCTGCGCCCCTCCCACAATCAGGATGGTCTGCCAACAACAAGAGGACTTTGTAATGCGTAAAACTCTTGCGGCTGTCGCCGTGCTCCTGGCCTTTGCTTCGTCTGCTGCCGAAGCGCGCGGCCGCCATCATCATCGACACTATGCACACGCACATTCCGGTCGCCCGGCCGCGTGGTGCGGCTGGTTCATGCGCACCCAGGTCGGCAGCGATCCGGGTCCGCAGTACAATCTGGCGCGATCCTGGGCACGCTACGGCAGCAATGCCGGCGGTCCTTCGGTCGGCGCGATCGTCGTCTGGCGTCACCACGTCGGCAAGATCGTCGGCCACGAGAATGGCCAGTGGATCGTCACCAGCGGCAACGATGGACATGCGGTGCGCACGCGGCCGCGCTCGCTGGCCGGCGCCATCGCGTTCCGAAACGCCTACGCTTCGTTCTAGCGCGCTGTCGCGCGAAACTCGACAACGGGTTCGCGCGAGGAGAATGAGTCCGGAGCTTCGATTCCAACTCAATCGGAACCGAAGCTCCGCGGAACTCGCGATGCTGATGTCCTCGTGCGAGCTTGCAACCCGCAGCGATATACGAACCGTTCATCATCACGGCTTACGCTGAGTCAGGGTTTCGCCCTGAAGCCCTCAGACGGGCGTCGTCACCTGCGTTGACCGGGTGGCGGCGCCTTTTCAGGAATACGCAGGCGTGCCTCAAAGATCGAAGAAAGTCGCGGCCTCCTCCCGGACCACTCCTTATTGGTCGGCTGCTTGCGTCAGCCTCCGCAATGGCATGACCGTTTTCGTGGTGACGGGCGGGGTGCTCGGATTCCTGTTGGCCGCCAAGCACTATCTGTAGACATCACGGTCGCGTTCGAGCCGGCAGCATCGCCGAGGCTGGATCAAGCGATCCGCACAACGCCGGGAGCAGCTTCGGCACGGCCGAAGCGAGCCGTCGGAACATCCGAATTGTCACCGCCGCAGCGTCCGATACGCTCGCAGCAATTTCGACAATCGGCGGGTGTTCCGGGGGGAGCGATATGCCTGACGTTCTGGTTGAGATACGCGAAGGCTGGCTCGCCGGCCAAGGCAGCGAATTTCTGGCTGCCATTCAGGATGCGATCAGCGAGACATTGCGAACGCCGGTGCATGACAAGATCCTACGCCTTGTTCAGCACGCGCCGGACAGTTTCTCGATCCCGGATTGGACCGGTGAGCGGTTCACGCATATCGAGATCACGATGTTTCCCGGCCGATCCGTTGCGACAAAGCGCGCGCTCTACAAGGCCATCGTCGAGAACCTGGCGCGGTTCGGCGTGCCGGCCAACGACATCAAGATCATCCTGATCGAGGTGGCGCGCGAGAATGTCGGAATGCGCGGTGGCAACGCCGCGTCCGATTTCGACATCGGATACGAGACGGCCGTCTAGCCGTACAACGGTTCTGATTGGATCAGAACCGTTGCTCCAGATTGCTTTTCCGATGCGCTTGTTCACGCGAAGCAGCGACGGCCTCGCTCGAGAACACTCCAGCTTGCTTGCCGCAACGGTCTCGACAGTCCCCGCAACTCACGCCATCGCTGGCGCATTGCGGCGGCGATAGACCATGAACCCGATCCCCGCGAAGCCCAGGATCATCATCGCCCATGTCGAGGGCTCGGGGATGGCGGCAACCTGCGGAACGAATGGTGTTTGACCGGTCAGGCTCCCGTTCCCGATGTTGACATAGCCATTCACGTAGCTGTGCCCTATCGGGTCGCTGGCAAGCACGACGCTGATGATCCCACCGTTCACTTGCAGCAGGTAGGCGTTGCCGGAGAAGTTGAACTCGTCATTGATCGAAAATCCGTTGAACTGGCCGTTGTTGTACTGAATGGCCGCATTCGGATCGGTGACCGTGAAGTTGTGGCCGTTCACGCTGAAGCTGATCGATGGAACGGCGTTAGGAAAACTCGACAGAAAGACATTCACAAATCCGCTGCCCGCGCCGGGCACCAGATTGTTGTCGTAGACGAATGAGCCCGCATAGGTGTCGCCCGGCGACACGACGCCGGTGAACGGGGCCGAGACATTCGCGTTGCCGCCGAATATTCCGCCCGAGAAATTCACGCTGGTGTAGGTGTCGGCGCTGGCCGTGCCTGACATGAGGCCAAGTGCGAGCGCGGCGATGACGTATTTGAAATTCATCTCACTCTCCCAACTATTATTGCTTAGTATTTCTATTTATTAACAATTTATTTCTGAAATTGATACACAATTCGAGATACGCGCTTAATCGCAAGCAACTGCAATGAGTTAGCGGTCGCTCTCTGACGTATCTGGGACGGCGGACGCGCCGGCATGTATTCATCGGCGAGGCGCACGTCTCCACTCGGCGTGCCCGCCTCAACGATCCCGGAGATGCCTGAGATAGGCGCAGAACATGTCGGCCATGGCGTCGGCATGGGCCTTGATCTCCGCGCGCGTTCGCGGGCTTTCCGAGAAATGCTTGCCGACCGTGCTCAGCGTCGTCGTGATCAGACCGCCGGCCGTCGCGCGGATCGCGTCGGAAGCGTCCGGCAAAGCCTCGCGCATGAAGACCGCGACGATGCGCTCGCCCGATGCCCGCACCTCGCGCGCTTCGGGCGCGTCACGATAGAGCGGGGCTGCGTCATTGAGCGCGACGCGCACCGCGGCCTCCTCGCATTCGGAACGGATGAAGGCGTGCACCAGCGCGCGCAGCCGGTCCAGGGGCGGCCGCGTGGCGTCTTCGAGGATATCGCGCAGCATCACCGTGGTCTGCCGCCACTCGTCGCTCTGTAGCCGGAACAGGATCGAGGCCTTGTTCGGGAAATACTGGTACAGCGAGCCGACGCTGACGCCGGCCCTCTCGGCCACCCGCGCCGTGGTGAAACGCTGCGCCCCCTCCTTCGTCAAAACCTGAACAGCGGCATCGAGAATGGCCGCGACGAGCTCGCTCGAGCGGGCCTGTTGCGGCTGCTTTCGCGAGGAAATTGAAGACGTTCGCCGCCTGGCCATGGACGCCCTATGAGCACTTTGGGGAATGCGATTAGCGAATGCGACTAATTATTCGTATTTCTGGCGAGGCGCAAGGACGCGCCGTTGACGAACCGGAGACCAGATATGACCACCCTCACCTCACCGAAACTCGCGGGCTTGCTCGATCGCCTGTTCGAGCAGGCTTCCGCCGCGGTGGAGCAAACCCAGCTCGCGGTCGCCGACCTTTCCGACGAGGAACGGGATCGCCTGATGCAGAGCAGGACCGACTACCGCGCGCTCTACGAGCGGTTCAAGAATGCGCCGCTCGCGGTCTCGCGCGACACCGGCGCGCTGCTCTACATGCTGGCGCGCGGCGCTCGCGCGCGCAACATCGTCGAATTCGGCACCTCGTTCGGGATCTCGACGCTGCATCTTGCCGCCGCGCTGCGCGACAATGGCGGCGGACACCTGATCACCAGCGAGTTCGAGCCGTCCAAGGTGGCGCGCGCCCGCGACAATCTCGTCGCCGGTGGTCTCGACGACCTCATCGAGATCCGCGAAGGCGACGCGCTCACGACGCTGCGCACCGGTCTGCCCGATACGATCGACCTCGTGCTGCTCGACGGCGCCAAGGCGCTCTATCCCGACATCCTCGATCTCGTCGAGAGCCGCCTGAAGCCCGGCGCCTTCGTCGTCGCCGACAACGCCGACTACAGCCCCGACTATCTGGCGCGGGTGCGCGCGCCGGCGAACGGCTACCTGTCGGTGCCGTTCGGCGGAGACGTCGAGCTGTCGATGCGGCTCGGCTGACGCCGGAATGCAAGACGCGCGCGATCAGGCTGTCTTGATCTTGTCGACGATGGCGGACAATCGCGCGCGCTTTGCGGGGTCGGTGACCTGCGCAACGGTGGTTTCGAGGTCCTCGATCACGCTATCGACCTCCCACTTGGCTTTGCCTTCGGCAATCACATCCTCCGCAAGGTCGTCAGCCTTGTCGGCCTCGCCCAGGTCAAAAGCTGCGACGAGCAGCGTCGGGCGGTACCATCGGTCGGCGATCTGTAGCCGCCTCGCGCGCTCGCAGGCCGCGATGACCGCACGAAGGGTCGTCTGCGCGCGCTCCTCATCACCTGCTTTTCCCCGCCGCCGATAGAGTCGCGGCAGATTGCTGGAGCAATAATAGGCGTTGAGATCAAGGTCCATTCCCTGCTCATAGCAGCAGATCGCCTTGGCAAGGGCTTCCTTGCACTCGGATGCGCTCGCCGTCGGTGCCTTGGAGAGGCGCTTGTAGCGACCGCCCATCAGGCCAAAGCGTTCCGGCGTTGGCCCCGCGAGATCAATCAGTGTCTGGATTTCGGCGACGGCCCGAACATCGTCGCCTATCTGGGCAACAGCGAATGCGCGATTTTCCTGCACCTCCGCCTGGTTCGCGAAGCGCTTGGGGAGTCCGCTGGTGTAGTCGAGCAGGACGTTCCAATCCGCTTTGGTATCGACGCAGTCGCGCAACAACAGCAACAAGGCGAGGGCCTTCGCGTAGCTTAGGGGTGGATTCGCCTCCACGGCGACCAGTGCCTGCGCGCGCTTCATGCGCTCCGCCTTGGGTGCCGCACGCACCGCCCGAATCTTGGTCTGGAATTCGGCCTGCTCGGCGAGTTGATCCCGCATGGTTATCGCCTTCGCCGGATCGACCTTGCAGGGATAGCCAGGGATCGACTGGTGCATCGGCGAAACTCCGTCACGACGCGCCTCGATCTGATCCTTGATCGCGCCCTGCACGGCGACGGCGGTCGCCTCGGTAATCTCGCCTTCGGGCAGCGGATATCGAATGGTTCGCATCTGCGCGACGTCGAACAGTGGCTTGGACCAGTCGGCCGCGAGCAGGACACACCCTGTCTCCTGCGACGCGTGGCGAATACCGACCTCGTAATACACGTTGCCGTTCGGGATCGTCATGTCGGCCAGCACCAGATCGGCGAAGTAGAGCCGCTCCAGCATCTCGCTGATGATCAATGCGCTGGTGTCCTGGTCAGCGCGCACCGGCTCATACTTGAGCGCCTTGATAACCGGGACATAGCAACGATCCCACAACGCGTTGAAGTCAATCTCGGTCGGCCCACGCCCCGGCTCAGCCTGGGTCGCCTTGCGGCCGTAAGGCATGATCATGAAACATGACGGCATTCCTGAAATCTCCTAGTCCCATAATTTTTTCGTATCCAGCCAGTAAACCCACGTCGTCTTGCGCCCCGCCTCGTCCATCAGGTGCTTGGCGCCGCCGGGACCATCGCCGCCTTCGCCGTTCCACAGGCAGATGAAGGCAAGTTTCTTGTCGCCAAACCGGGCGGCGCGCTCCAGCATCCATTGATTGTCGCGCTCATAGGCGTTCTCACCGGCCGGCAGCGGACCCAGTTCGTCCGGCATGACATGGAGCGTCGCCTTCGATTTCGCAGCAAAATAGCGCGCGCGCCAGTCGCCGCCGGCGAAATCGACCGATCCAGCAAGGAACGTCGGCTCGTCGAACGGAATATAGATTTCAAGCCGCATGCCCTGCGCGAGCGCGGCTTCCGCAAACAGCAGATCGCCGCCGCAGGCGCCGCCGCAAATCGCAAGATCGCCCTTGGTGACACCGATCTTCGCCAGCGCGTCGGCGATCGCAGCGGCCGCAACGGCCTCCTTGTCCGGTGGAAAGCGTGGGGTCTTTCGATCTGGCGCATCGATCATGTGACCGCTGAAGAGAACCACCGTGTTCGGTGACTTGGCGTCTTGTTCGGTAGCCATCGCGACACCTCGACTTAATGATTGGATCATCGTGTCCAGGTGACGAACTTAACCGAAGGCGAATTCCTTGTCGAAGCCGGGATCGGCGTGTCGCGACGCGCCGGTACGCGCGGCATCACGCGATATCGAAGGCCTGCGGGAAGTGTTCCGGCTTGACCTGCACCTTCGCGGCGAGCGCGCCGATCCCGGCGAGCTCGTCCATGTTGCTCGGGTCGTCCATCGCGGCGACCTTCGCAACCGCGTCCGCGGTCCGGTCGATGGCGAGCTTGTCCTTCAACCACGCGGTTTCCAGCAGCACATTGTAGCGCGCATAGGTCGCGAGCTGCGGTCCGCCCTGGCTATCGGCCAGCATATCCGTGACCGCACGATCGATCGACCACGGGGTCAGGCACTTGGTGAGCCATTGCAGCATGCCGTGATTGACCCGTCCGCAATCGTCCATGAGCGATTGCAGCGACCGCACGCCCTGTTCCGCCGCCGGCATACGGAGGATCTGCTCCGTCGAATATGTCGCCTTGAATACGCCCGTGCCGGCAGAAATCAGCAGCAGCCTGTCGTGGCCGCTTTGCCAGCGGAAACCGTGGCCGTTGAGGGCAGCGAGCATCAGGAGCTGCAAGGCGGGATCGTTGAACGGGCTGACGCCGCCGTCGACAAAGGCGCCATTGACCGTGTGACCGTCGCGCGCCGAAATCGTGATCTCCTCCGGCTTGAAATAGGTCGGCGCCGCGGTGCTGGCGCGAACGACTTGTGTCAGCCGCAGTGCACCGTCCTGTTTGGCAAAGGGCGCGTCCGGATGATTGTGCAGCGGCCAGGGACTGCCGGTGTCGAGCCGCTTGGTCATGATCATCAGGCCGGTGCGGATACGATCGCCGCCGAGCACGGTATCGGCGCCGAGCTGCGCATCGAGCGCGTGCTGCAAGGCGTCGGAATCGAATTTCGGGGCCAGCAGCCCGCGGCGCCAGAACGATTCCTGGAAGATGTCGGTGCCGATCCCGCGATACAGCTTCTTCAAGGCGTCCACGGTCATGCCGCAGGCGAGCCCGGCCGCGATGATCGATCCGGTGGAAGTGCCGCCGATCAGATCGAAATAGTCGCACAGCAGCAGCTCGCGGTTTTTGTATCGGTCGCGCAAATGCGTCTCGATCGCAGCCAGGTATTCGAGCGTCAGGATGCCGCGAATGCCGCCACCGTCGAGCGCAAGGATCCGCTTCGGGCCGGCTTCGCGATCAAGATGCTGCTGCTTCGTCTTCGGCATGACTGCCCCCGCACAATGACTTTCGCTGATCTCGATCCGGCCGACCGATCACGGCCGAAGGCTCAATTGGTCGGACACCCTCGCGCCAACAGCGCCAGGGCTTCAAATGAAGCGATGCGTTCAAGTCGACGCATCCGCCAAATTTCGAAAAATCTTAGCCAGTCATCACGGAGCACGACGAGCACAGCACGCCGGCTCCCTTGGCATTCTGCACGCAGCACATCCTAGGGTATAGTGAGATATTTCACTGGCAGGCGGTTTTTCTTTTTCGCGTCCGGCGATCGCAGGTTTCAGAGCCGGGCTATCATGGATGCGCGGCAAGACGTGCAGCCGCGGCATCCGGCCGATGCGACACGGCCAGCCGTCGCATAAAGTTCATGCAGATCGGATTTTGCCATGCCCAATGATTTCTCGGTCTTTATCAGCCATCGCGCCGAAGACAGATTTCTTGCACGGCTTTTGAAAGCACGGCTCGAATATCTCAGCAGCCTGGACGATCAGCGTTCGCTGGAATGCTTCGTGTGCGAGGAGATTCCCGGCGGCGCGGAATGGCGGCAATGGATGATCGACAACACGGCGAAAGCCGACTGCTTGATCTTCATCCACACCAATGCCGAGCACAATTGGACGTGGTGCGCCTCGGAGATTTCCCAATTCGACGGCTACAAGCGCGCGCTGAAGCTCACGTCAAAGGTGCTGTGGTTCTCGGTCGACAGCTCGCCCTCGTTTCCGATGCTGGCGGAGAACGAGTTCTACGGGATCGGCGACGACGAGGTCCGGCGGTTCCTCGAGGATCTGTTCGTGCGGCCGACGTTCGGCGCGGTGCCGCTGCGGCCGAAGCTGAACGCCAATCACGCCCGCGACTTCAACGAGGCGGTGAAGGACCTGCACGCGCAATTCATGCAGATCACCCGGCCGGAAGAGTTGTTTCGTCTGCGGCTTCGCGTCGTATTCAGCGACGAGCTGTCGTTCCGGCAGAAGGCCGATACCCTGAAGGCATTGCCGCCCACGGACCGTGCGCGTGGATTCCTGAGGGATGCCAAGCTGGAGGCGGATCCCGCCACCACCACGCTGCTGTCCGGCCCCGATACGGCCAATCTCGACTGGCAGGATCTGCTCAGCGCCCAGAACCGCTACGACAGCGGCGCCTGGCTCGACGAGCTGACGAGCTATGTCGCGAACTCGTTCTCCGACGTCGATGTCGCCAGCCGGCGCAGCCGCGAGCAGGTCCTCAGCCCGATCTTCCGCGATCTGAAGCTGTATCAGCCGGTGATCGCCCGGCTCGAATATCTCGACAACACGCCGTTCTCGGTCGTCATCATCTTCGTGCCGATGCCGCCCTTCAGCGAAGACCCGAGGCTGATGGTCGCGCAGAACATGCCAAAGGACATCGTCTTCCTCTCGATCCTGCTGCGACTGGCGCGACGCTTCAGATGGTCGTTTCTCGAGCCGCTCTACAACGCCGTCGAGGACCTCGACGAGGATTGCAGCGCCAAGCGATGGGACGATCTGCTGCAACGCTACCACGAATGCCTGGAAAATCTCGATTCGATCCTGCGGCAGGGCAACATGCGCGAGCTCGAAACCGTCGGCGACATCAAATCGACGATCAATATCGCCGACGATGCTCTGTTGAAGGAGATGTTCAAGGATTGGGGGACGTTTCAGGCCCGGCTTGCGCAGGCGATCGAGAAGAAGTCGCCGGGCGACGTGCGGCAAACGCTGGAGCCCTGGCTGAAGCGCAACAAGGACTTCATGAAGCAACTGCTCGTCGAAACCCAAGGCAAGGTGGAGAAGCTGCGGCCTCTGGAGGCCCGCTGACGCGCGTGCAGCGCGGCTGCGGCTGGACCGGCCGTGCCGCTCAGATCATCGAGGCGACGCGCTCGAGGCCGATCAGGCGTGCGAGCGAACGGACCTCGTTCTTCTGATCCTCGCGAAGCTGGAACAGCAACGGCATCGCTGCCGACTTCAGCTGCTGGACTTCCTCGGAGTCGGGATCGATCGGCATGGCGCCGGCGGCGGGATCGCCCTGGCGCTTGGCGTGGATCTTGCGGGCGACGGCGCGCAGCGCGGTCTCGACCGCGGGCCAGTAATATTCCTGCGACGACGACAGCTTGAGCCGGTCCTTGATTCCGGCGATCTGGGCATCGCTGAGCAGCGCATAGTTCTTCTGCGGCGCCGGCCTGGCGGCGGCCTTCGGCTTCGGCGGCGCGACAGCCGCGGCCGGTGCGACCACCGGTTCGGCGATCTTCGGCTGGACGGCGTCGACCGCGTCGTTGACCTTCGGCAGGCCGATATCGGCCGGCTCGGCGGAGGCGTAGGCCTGACGCACCGTGTCGGTCACGCCCGGAATAGCGGCCTGGGCTCGCAACAGCAGCGGCGACGGATTGGCGGGCGGCTCGGTCGACTGCGGCACCTCGAACGAGGCCGCGGCAAGCGTCGTGACGGCGAGCTTGTCCTGCTTGCTGGCGCGATTGGCGACCGGACCGATATCGGCCCGTGCTGCCGGCAGGCTGTCACGGCCCAAAATGGCTGTGATCGCGGCGCCTGCGAGAAGGAAGCATGTCAGCGCGGCGAGGGTGATGGCTCTGGTCAAAAACAACTCCATTCCCGGCCGGTGTCATCGCAAACTGCGGACCAAATGCGGCGTTAGCGTGCCGCGACGACGCCAATTGGGTGAAATTCGTCCCGAAACGGCCCGAAAATCAGGCCGCAAGGTCGAGTTCGTAGGCTTCCTGGATGTCCGCGACGATCTCATGCGCCGTCCACAGCGCTCCGGGCTGGACCGAATGCAGGCTGACCGTCCAGTTGGTGCGGCGGGTCGGCGGCGTCCTGACGATATCGAATTCGACCTGACGGCAGAGCGGATGCCGTTGCAGGGCGTAGAACACCCGGGTCCGGAGTTCGTCGAGCGATGCCGGGGTTTTGGCAAAGAGCGCCTCAAGGGCCATGTCGCGTTCCCACAACTGCCGGGCGGCCAGCCGTAGCGGCGGACCATCCCATGACGCCATTGTTGGGACTGGCATGGTTAATGCCGCGTTAAGTGGAGCGGCAGGATTTCAGCAATCGCCTGGACTTAACCGAGCCGCCCCCGCGCGCTGGCGGCCTCGTACTCCGCGATCGTCTGCGCCACGAGGTCGTCGACCGCGAGCACCCCGGTCACCCCGGAGGTGGAGTGACCGCCACTCCAGATGTCGCGCCAGCGCTTCGGGCGGCTTTCGCGGGCGCCGATGTCGATGTCCTTGCCGATGTCGATCGCGCCGCGCGCCGGCAGGTCGTCGGGATCGAGACCGGCGGCCTCGATCGAGGGCCGCAGCATGTTGGTCTGCAAACCGGTGAACGCCGTCGTGAGCAAGATGTCATCTGCGGTCGCATCGACCAGCATCTGCTTGTATCTGGCGTCCGCCATGCTCTCGCGCGTCGCGATGAACTTGGTGCCCATATAGGCGAGGTCGCAGCCGAGCGCCTCCGCGGCGCGCAGCGCGTGGCCGTCGCTGATGCCGCCGGCGAGCACGATCGGGCCATCGAAGAAACCACGCACCGCGCGGACGAACACGAACGGATTGAGCCAGCCGGTCTGCCCGCCCGCGCCGGCGGTCAGCAGCACGAGCCCGTCGGCGCCGGCGGCGACCGCGCGCTCGGCATGGCGGATCGAGGCGACGTCGGCGAAAACGAGCGCGCCGGCATCGTGCAACGGCGCGAGCACCGGCGCCGGCGAGCCGACCGAGGTGATCACGAGCTCGGGCTCGTGCCGCAGCAGCACGGCGAGGTCCTGCTGTAGCCGCGCGTTGGAGCGGTGCACGATCAGGTTCGGACAGACCGGCGCCGCCGCCTTGCCGCTCGCATCGGCATGCGCTTGCAGGCGGCGCTCGATATCGCCGAGCCACGCATCGAGCTGTTCCGTCTCACGGCAATTCACGGTCGGAAACGAACCGATCACGCCGTTGCGGCAGGCGGCTACCACCAGCTCGACACCGGACACCAAGAACATCGGCGCCGCGATCAGCGGCAGCCGGAGACGATCATGAAAGCGCGCGAGGAGATCAGCGGACAAGTTGTTTCTTCCCTGACTCATTGTGTTAGCGTTGCCGGCAACATTGGCACGAGCGAAGCCAAAGACAAAGACGGGAGGGACACCAGATGAGCGATCCGCTCTATGCATTTCCGGCGGTGTGCGAACAGACCTTGCGGGCGCTGGCGCGCTATCCGTCACGCACCGCCTTCGCGTGGCCGGGCGGCTCGCTCAGTTATCAAGGCGCGACCGACCTGATCGGGCGGATGCAGAGCGTGTTCATGCAGCTCGGATTCGCGCCGGGCACCCGCGTCGCCATGCTCACCGCCAACCGCGCCGATACCTGGTGCGCCGGCGTCGCCGCGCAATTGTCGCGGCTCGCGATCACTTGGCTGCATCCGCTCGGCTCGCTCGACGACCAGTTGTTCCAGATCGAGGACTCCGAAGCCGAGATGCTGATCGTCGACGGCATCACGTTTCGCGACCGCGGCGGCGAGCTCGCGGCCAAGGCAGCGGGCCTGAAGAACGTATTCACGCTCGGCCCGGCGAGCTACGGCGTCGACCTGTTGCAGGTGGTCGAAGATGCCGGCAGCGCCAGCCCAAGGAGCTTTGCGCACTACGACGACATCGCGATCCTCAACTATACCGGCGGCACGACGGGCAAATCCAAGGGCGCGCTGCGCCATCATCGCGAGAATGCCGGCGCCACCACCGCGATCCTTGCCGACTTCGAGATTCCGGAGACGCCACGCTACCTGACGGTGGCGCCGATCAGTCATGTCGCGGGTACAAAAGTGCTGCCGACGCTGATGCGTGGCGGCACCGTGCACATGCTGAAGGGCTTCGATCCGGAAGCCGTGTTCAAGACCATCGAGCGCGAGAAGATCAACTTCACGCTGTTCGTGCCGACGATGATCTACGTGATGCTGGATCATCCGGCGCTTCCCAAGACCGACCTGTCCTCGCTCGAGCTGCTGCTCTACGGCGCATCGGCGATGTCGCCGAGCCGGCTGGTCGAGGGGATCGAGCGGATCGGCCCGGTGTTCTCGCAGCTCTACGGCCAGACCGAGTGCTATCCGATCTCGGTGCTGCGCAAGGCCGATCATGATCCGAAGACACCGGAGCTGTTCGCGTCCTGCGGCTTCCCGATCACCTCCTGCCAGGTCAAGATCCTCGACCAGGACGACCAGGAGGTCGCGACCGGCGAGGCCGGCGAGATCTGCGTGCGCGCCAGCCACGTGATGGCCGAATACTGGAAGCGGCCCGACATCACGGCCGAGACGCTGAAGAGCGGCTGGCTGCATACCGGCGACATCGCCCGCATGGACGAGCGCGGCTACATGTTCATCCTCGACCGCAAGAAGGACATGATCGTCTCCGGCGGCTTCAACATTTTCCCGCGCGAGGTCGAAGACGTGCTCTCCCAGCACGCCGACGTGGCGATGGTCGCCGTGGTCGGCGTGCCCGACGACAAATGGGGCGAGGCCGTCACCGCCGTCGTCGTGGCGCGCGAGGGCGCAGCACCCGACGCGGACGAACTGATCGGGCTGGTGAAGGCGAAAAAGGGCTCGGCGCATGCACCGAAGCAGATCCAGTTCGTCAAGGAGCTGCCGATGACCGGCGTCGGCAAGGTCGACAAGAAGGTGCTGAAGGCACGCTTCTGGACTGGTCGCGACCGCATGGTGGGGTGAGGACGCGGCTGCGCACAAATCTATCACCGTCATCCTGAGGAGGCCGCGCAGCGGCCGTCTCGAAGGATGCACGGCCCCGATGCAGCAGCGCGCGCTCTGCTCGCTTGCGGCAACAGAGGGGCCGTCGCCCTTCGAGACGCCGCTTCGCGGCTCCTCAGGGTGACGGTGAGAGAGTGGACGGCGCAGCGAGGGTATCGGCGCTGGCACCTACCTTGGCCGCGTGCTGCCTTACATCCTGCCCGAGCAGCTGATCCAACCGTTCGCGCAGTTGATCCTGGTGGTAGGGCTTGGCCAGCCGCGGCAGGTCGACCTGGAAGCCATCGGGCAGTTCGGCATAGCCGGTGGCGAGCAGGACAAGGAGTTGCGGCCGCACTTCGCGCGAGGCCGCGGCGAGCTCCATGCCGGTCATGCCGGGCATCACGTGATCGGTCATCATCAGGTCGATCTCCTGGTCGCTCTTCAGGATATCGAGCGCGTGCGGTCCGGAACTGGCGCCGATGACGCGATGGCCGAGATCCTCCAGCATCTCCATGGTGGACATCGCGATCAACGGATCGTCGTCGACGAGCAGGATCACTGCCGACCGCCTGACCGGCCGCGCCGCGGGCGCCGGGCTCTCGGCTTCCGGCGCGGCGGTCGCGACCGGCAGCACCAGCACCGCCGTGGTGCCCTTGCCGACCGCACTCGAGAGCTGTAGCGCGCCGCCGAGCTGCACCGCGAGCCCGTGCACCATCGACAGGCCGAGCCCGGTCCCCTTGCCCACCGGCTTGGACGAGAAGAACGGCTCGATCGCCCGCTTCAGCACGTCCGGCGCCATCCCGGTGCCGCTGTCGATGACCGACAGTTTCAGGTAGTTGCCCGGCTGCAACGCCGGATCGTTCCGGGCCTGCTCGCTCCTGGCTTGCTCGCTCCTCGTCTGCCAGGCCGCGAGCCGGATCTCGATGGTGCCGCCATCCGGCATCGCGTCACGCGCGTTGATCGCAAGGTTGAGGATCGCAAGCTCGAGCTGGTTGGTGTCGATGCAGGCCGGCGGCAGCCCCTCGGGAATGTCGAGCCGCAGCGCGATGCGCGGTCCGAGCGATCGCTCCAGGAGATCGCTCATGTCGCGCACCAGCGCGCCGAGATCGACCGGCACCGCGCGCAGATCCTGCTGCCGCGCGAACGCGAGCAGCCGCTGCGTCAGCGATGCACCGCGCTCGGCGCCCTGTAGCGCGCCGTCGATCAGCCGTTGCAGGCGCGGATCCTCCGGCACCCGCTTGCGCAGCAGATCGAGATTGCCCATCACCGCCATCAGGAGATTGTTGAAATCGTGCGCGACGCCGCCAGTGAGCTGGCCGATCGCCTCCATCTTCTGGGCATGGCGGAGTTGCTCCTGCGCCCGCTCGCGCGCGGCGACCTCCTTCATCAGGTCGGCGGAGCGATGCTCGACCCGCTGCTCCAGCGTCGCGGTGAGCTCGGCAAGCGCGGTGCGCTCGGCGGCGAGCTGCGCCAGCAGCGCCTCGCGTTCGATCTCCGCGGTCTTGCGCGCGGTGATGTCGGAGCAGACCCCGACCAGCGAGCGGATGCTGCCGTCGGGCCGGCGCACCGCGCGGGCGCGGACGTCGACCCAGTGCTCGGTGCCGTCGGGCCAGATGTTGCGATATTCGATCTGGTAATCCGCACCGGTGCGCAGCGTCTGCTCGGCGATCTCGCCGCGGCGCGCGCGGTCATCGGGATGCACCGCATCCAGCAGGTCCTGATAGGTGAAGGGATCGCCGGGCTTGCGCCCGAAGAAGCTCTTGCAGGTCGGCGACGCCTCGAGGTCGAGACCCGGCAAATGGACCTCGAGCGCGCCGAGATGGCCGGCATTGAGCGCGGTCTGCAACAGGTCTTCGCTCTCGGTGAGGTCCTCGAGGATCTGGCGGGTCTGGTACTGGCGGCGGCGGCCGCGCACCGCCGCGGCCACCAGGCTCACCAGCGTGGTCGGATGAAACGGCCGCTCGACGAAGGTGACATTGCCGAGCACACGGCCGAGCCGCGCCGCTTCCGGACTACGCTCCGATCCACCGCCTTCGCTCATCAGCACGATCGGAAAATCCGACCATGACGGCTGCTCGTTCAGCCAGCGCGTCAGGCCGGCGAGATCGGCGCTCCTGATCGCCTCATCGGCGATGATGGCAAGGCCCGCGCCGCTTGCGACCTGACGCTCGAGCTCGGCGAGGTCGCCGCAGATGTTGGCGTAGTAGCCGGCTTCCTTGATCAGATGGGCGGTCTTTACGGCGTCCCGCTCGTTCGCGGCCAGGATGACCGCGCGTTCGGAGGACGGACCGGGCCTCATTGCGCGCGCCCCTCAAGCTGCCGCGCAGCACCAGACGAGGCATCAAGAAGCCGCCGGGCGGCGAAAGCCACGATGCCGGCGGCGGGATCGATACACGTCATGGGGCCCCCTAACCGGAGCGAAACTCGCTGGTGCCGCCAACCGTTCCCCGGACGCGCAGTTATTTTTGTCGTAGGGGCAGCCGCTTGGGCCCTCCCTCCGAAACGGCAGGACGATCGCCGACGACGGATCGGGCTCCGTCGCGGCCGCGCCGCCAAATATCGAAAACAACCCCATGCAAAGCAGCCGGCGGCGTCGGCCTTCGACACGACGACTTGACGCGTCGGGCAAATCAAGGGTACATTTCTAATATTCCGAAAACACTGCGTCGCCCGATCCGGGAAGGGGCCGGGATGGTCAGCCCCAGCGACGCTGGCCCGCCTTAGCGCCGCTCGATCACCAGGCTCTGCACCGTCCGGCCGAAATAGCCACTGGTGTCGGCAAGCCGCGACATCGCCAGTCCGGCGCCGTCAGGCCCGATCCAGGACTCGCTGTCGAGCAGGACCCAGTCGCCGACCGGCTCCCGCGCCAGGCTCACCGTGAGGTCGGCGTTGATGAAGGTCCATTGGCTGAAATCGAGCGCCGGCGAGACGCCGTTGGAGAAATCCGAGGCGACCACCGCCCGCATCGCCTGCGACACGGCGGCGCCCGCGATCAACGGCCGGTCGACCCGGAACCAGATCGCGCCGGGTCCCATCACGCCAAAGCGGCCGCGCGCGGCCCGCATCGAGATGCATTTGACGAACGGGCTGTTCGCGAGATTACCCGGCTCGATCATGCTTTGCTCGGGCCCCGGCAGTTCGACCGGAAGCGCCGCGATGTCAGGCGGCAGCTCGGCGGTCTGCTGCTTGATCTTCAGCACGCTGGCCGAGACCACGACCACATCGTCGGCGAGCAGCCTGACGCCGCAGAGCTGGATCTTGCGGCCATCGCGCAGGATCTCGCTTTGCACAGTCAGCGGCGCCACCGGCACCGGACGCATCAGATCGATGGTGACGCGCGCGATCCGCATCGGCACCGGCGTGGCGATCGCTTCGGCCGCCCACACCACCAGCGACGCCGGCGCTGAGCCATGCTGCATCCGCGGGTCCCAGGGACCCGCGGCATCGGGACTGGTGACGACGCGGTCGCCGTCAACCCTGAAGATCGGGTCCATCAAAGCGCCGGATCAACCGCTTCGTCGTACTCCTTCTTGAACCGGCCAATCAGCTCGGCCGCGGGCACCACCTTGGAGATGCTGCCGACACCCTGGCCGGAGCCCCAGATCTCCTTCCAGGCCTTCGGCTTGGCGCGCTCGCCCGACGAGTCGGTGCCGAAGCTCATCTTCGAAGGATCGGATGTCGGCAGGTTCTCAGGGTCCATGCCAGCCGCGACAATCGACGGCTTCAGGTAGTTGCCATGCACGCCGGTGAACAGATTGGAGTAGACGATGTCCTCGGCGGACGAATTGGTGATCATGCTCTTGTAGCCCTCGACCGCATTCGCCTCTTTGGTGGCGATGAAGGCGGAGCCGATATAGGCGAAGTCGGCGCCGATGATGCGCGCCGCGCGAATGGCGCGGCCGTTGGCGATCGTGCCCGACAGCGCGATCGGCCCGTCGAACCACTGCCGCGTCTCCGACACGAACGGGAACGGCGACAGCGTGCCGGCATGACCGCCGGCGCCGGCCGCGACCAGGATCAGGCCGTCGGCGCCCTTCTCGATCGCCTTGTGCGCGAACTTCTGATTGATGACGTCGTGGAACACGATGCCGCCCCAGCCGTGGACGGCCTGGTTGAGCTCCTCGCGCGCGCCGAGCGAGGAGATGATCATCGGCACCTTGTGCTTCTCGCAAAGCGCCATGTCGTGATCGAGCCGGTTGTTCGACTTGTGCACGATCTGGTTGACCGCGAACGGCGCCGACGGCCGCTCCGGGTGCGCCTTGTCGTAAGCGGCAAGCTCTTCCTTGATCCGGTACAGCCATTCGTCGAGCAGCTCCGGCGGCCGCGCGTTCAGCGCCGGAAACGAGCCGACCACGCCGGCCTTGCACTGCGCGATGACGAGGTCGGGCACGGAGATGATGAACAGCGGCGCCCCGATCACGGGTAGAGACAGGCGGCCCTTGAACAGAGCAGGCATGGACATTGGCGGCGGATCCTCAAGCTGGTTGGTCTCGAATGCTGACCGTCATACCAACAAGGCAATCTTTCCAGTGTCAAGTATTGCGTTATGGCGCTGCAATAAGGATGACAAAACCTCATCCAGGCAACGTGATTTTCTCAGGCGTTTGGCATCCCAGGCGCGATTTCGAAGCAGCTTATTGGCACACCGCCCGCGTCACGAAATTTTCCGCCTTGCAGTCGTTCGGGCCGCGCTTGTGGCCCGGCAAATAGACCAGCGGAGAGCATTTCTCCGTGGTGCTGATATCGATGCCCTTGCCTTCCTTGTATCCGTTGCTCTGGCACAGCCGGTCGGCGCCGATCTTGCAATCGGGCGCCCCGTTGGCCGCCACCGCGCAGGCCGCGCGCCCGGTCACCATCGTCGAGGGGCGCGCCAGATTCGACAGGTCGTTGAAGGTCTCGCTCGGGCTCTTCAGCGGCGGCAGCGCCAATTTCGACTTCTCGAACAGTTTTCCGATTTCGTTGATCAGCCCGGGATTCTCGCGCTCGACCGGCGCGGGCGGCAACTCGATCTGCTGCTGAGGTTCCGGCGGCTGCTCCGCGGCCGACTGGACCCCGAGCGCCGGCTGCGCGGCCTGCGCCCGGCCGCGATCGATCGTCGCCAGCATCACCGACAGCGCAAGGCCCGCCAGCACGGCGCGCGATGTTGCGGCGGGAACGAGCCAATCCCTGGTTCTGTCAGCCATCGCGGCGAGCGTAACCCGAAGCCATCGGCAGGCAAAGCCGCAAGCGGCTAGTCATTTTGACGCGTTTTCTTCCCGCGAACCGGAATCCACTTCGCTCGAAAACGCTTCAGATCAGCTTGAATGCGACAACGAAGCCCAGCACCAACACGATCGCGCCGAGCGCGACCCACAGGCCGAGCCGCTTCTCGAGCTCGGCGCGGATGACGTCGCCATAGCGGTTGAGCAGCAGCGCGACGAAGAAGAAGCGGCCGCCGCGCGCGACGATCGAGCACAGGATGAAGAGCCAGATGTTGTAGCCGGCAAAGCCCGAGGTGATGGTCACCAGCTTGTAGGGGATCGGCGTCAGCCCCTTCAGCAGGATGATCACAGCACCCCATTCGGCATAGGAGGCGCGGAACGCGTCGACCTTGTCGGAGAGACCGTAGAGATGGATCAGCCACTGCCCGAGCGAGTCATAGAGCAGCGCGCCGATCGCATAGCCGAGCACGCCGCCGGCGACCGAGGCGACGGTGCAGACGGCCGCGAACCACCATGCCCGCTTCGGCCGCGCCAGCGACATCGGCAGCAGCATGATATCGGGCGGGATCGGGAAGAAGGAGCTCTCGGCGAAGGCAACGGCCGCGAGAATCCAGAGTGCGTAGGGCTTGTCGGCCGCCTCGACGCACCAGTCGTAAATCCGTTTCAACATGGGCGCGATGAACCATCATGGAGCGGATTTGTCCATGCCGGGAGTGGGTAGATTTGCGGCGATTTACGGCTGCCGTTTGCGCAGCCGGTTCTCCAGCGCGACAATTCGACGCCGAACCACCGGGACGGGCGCGGTCTTGGACAGGTTCTTGGAGACCTTGACCGGCGACTTCGGCAGCTTCTCGGCGATCCCGAGCAGCCGCTCGCGTCGCTCCATCTCGCGCCACACATGCTCCGGCTTGACGCCAGCCGACGCCCAGAGGACCGTGAGGTTGTAGAGCAGGTCCGCGCTCTCGCGAACGACGGCGTCAGAATTGCCGCTGACGGCGTCGATCACGACCTCGACCGCTTCCTCGGCGAGCTTCTTGGCCATCTTGGCCGGCCCGCGCTGAAACAGCCGTGCGGTGCGCGACGTGGCCGGATCAAGATCCTTGGCCGCGATCACCGCATCATAAAGCCGCTCGATCGAATCACTCATTCTTCGAGCCTAGTCGAAACGCGTCGCCAGCGTGTTAACGGCGCGCGCGACGACAAAAAAATCCACCGGCCTCGAGGCCGGTGGATTGAGTGCTTTGTGACAGTTTCGAGAACCGCCGACGACCTCAGTAAGGCGTATAGGGCAACTGCGACCGGCGATACCCGCGATAGCCGTAATACGGTCCGCCGCCATAATAGGCCGGGCCACCGTAGTAGACGGGACCGCCGCCGTAATAGCCCGGGCCACCGTAATAGCCGTAGGAGTCATAGTAGTCGCGGCGGCTCTGGGCAGCGGCGATCGCCAGGCCCGTACCGACGATGCCAGCGAACGCTGCCGCTGCGGCCGCGCCACCGCCGCCACCGCGATAGTAACGGCGCCGCGCACTGATATCGGTCGCGCCGCTCGTGCCGTGTGATGTGGTCATTGCGGCCGCCTTGCCTGCCGGAGCAGAGCCTGCGAAAGCCATCGTCGGCTCAACGGCCGTCAACGCCACCGCGGCAACCGTTGCCAATGCGGCTGCGCGGCCAACAGACGAAAAAACACCTTTTCGCGCAAACATTGCAGTCATCCTTTGTGGAAGCCGGCCCGACGGGCCTTGGTTAGCTAACCACTCCCTCCAGATTAGGTTCCCCAAGCCGAACGCAAGCTGAACAACCCAGGGTTAACGCAAGGCAGTCATCGGACGTTCACCTTGCCAGGGACAGAATGCAGACAAATAACGCTTGAAATTGACGCTTGATATGCACGCCTGCCTGGCGCATTCGGTGTCCTGAAGCAGGCGTAGCCGGCGCGGCACTTTGTCTCGCCTCCCGGACGGTAGGATGCAGGTAACTCGGATCACCATTCTCCGCTGGATACTGGCCGTCGTGATCGGCGTCTCGGGCGGGGCATGGCCGGCCGTCACGCCGCTGCACGCCGGCGATGCACCACAGCCGCTCACCGTCCAGTTGACGCTCGACCGGCCGCTCGATGCCGCAGCGGCCCCGTTCGTGATGGCATCGGCCGGCGGCCTGTTCAGCGCCGAGGGCCTGGCGGTCGGCACCAACATTGCCACCAGTTCGGCGGACGCGATCGCACGTGTCGCCGACGGCTCGAGCGATTTCGCCCTCGTCGACATCAATGCGCTGATCCGCTTCCGCGACAAGCCAGGCGCCGCCCCCATCAAGGCGGTGTTCGTACTGTTCAACCAGGCGCCCTACGCGATCGTTGCCCGCAAGAGCCGTGGCATCAAGACGCTGGCCGATATGGACGGCAAGAGCCTCGGCGTCGCCGAAGGCGACCTCTCGATCCGGCTGTGGCCCGCGATCGCGAAGCAGAACGGCATCAAGCTTTCGAGCGTGAAGCAGAGCACCATCAGCGCGGCGGTGCGCGAGCCGATGCTCTCCGCCGGCCAGGTCGATGCCGTCACCGGGTTCTCCTATCTCTCGGCGATCAATCTGCGCGATCGCGGCGTGCCGGCCGACGATCTCGCGGTGCTGCGCTTCGCCGACTATGGCTGCGAAGCCTATGGCTTTGCCGTGATCGCCAGCCCGCGCCTCGCCGGTGCGAAGCCGGATACGGTCAAGCGGTTCGTGCGCGCGGTGATCGGCGGCACCAACCTCGTCATCAAGGACCCGGCCCGCGCCGCCGGCGAGGTGGTGAACCGGATGGATGGCGGGTCACGCGATCTGGAGCTCGAGCGGCTATCCGCCATCATCCGCGACAATATCCTGACCGCCGAAGTGAAACGCAACGGCATCGGCGGCATCGAGGCGGAGCGCTTCGAGCGCTCGGTCGACCAGCTTGCCGAGGACGGCAAATTCCTGAAGCGGCCGCACACCGCCGACATCTTCGACGACCAATTCCTGCCGCCGATCGACGGCCGGCTGGTGAATTGAGAGCACGCGAATGCATAACTGACGAACTCCGCCAAGTGTTCAGCGTCGTCCTGGCGAAGGCCAGGACCCATTACCCCGGCCGTTTGTTGTTGCGCGACGCCGGGGCCACTATCCCACTCACGATCAAGTTCGGTGCCTATGGGTCCTGGCTTTCGCCAGGACGACCGCGCAGGGAGCAGCTCGCCACAATTATCGTCACCTGAGCATGACGCGCTGTCACCGCTGGCCCTGCATCGCGAACCCTGATTAGATCGTATCCCGCCTGACCGGGCGACCATTGTTCGAGAGTCCCGCCGGCATGTCCATGCTTCGCCTCTATACCCGTGTCCTCGAACTGCTCGGCAAGGAGGCGCGGCTCGGCTGGATCCTCGCCGCCGCCAACTTGGTGCTCGCCGGCGCGCAATTCGCCGAGCCGGTGTTGTTCGGCAAGATCGTCGACGTGCTGTCGGGCCGTCCGGTCACCGGAATGTTCGCGACCTCCTCGGCATGGCCGCTGCTTGGCGCCTGGGCGGCATTTGGCCTGTTCACGATCGGCTGTAGCGCGATCGTAGCGTTGCAGGCCGACCGGCTGTCACACCGCCGGCGTCAGGCGGTGCTGACGAGCTATTTCGAGCACATCCTGCAACTGCCGCTGACCTTCCATTCCGGCACTCATTCCGGTCGGCTGATGAAGGTGATGCTGAATGGCGTCGACGCGCTGTGGCGGCTCTGGATCGGCTTCTTCCGCGAGCATTTCGCCGCGATCATGTCGCTGGTGGTGCTGCTGCCGCTCGCGCTCTACATCAACTGGCGGCTCGCGATCCTGTTGTTCGCGCTCTGCGTCGTGTTCACGGTGCTGACCACGTTGGTGGTGCGCAAGACCTACGGCATGCAGAGCGAGGTCGAGGCCTATTACAGCGACCTGTCGGCGCGTGCCTCCGACGCGCTCGGCAACGTCGCACTGGTGCAGAGCTTCGTGCGGATCGATTCCGAGGTGCAGGGCCTGCGCTATGTCGCCGACAAGCTGCTGGCGGTGCAGATGCCGGTGCTGTCATGGTGGGCGCTGGTCTCGGTAATTACCCGCGCCTCGACCACCATCACGGTACTCGCGATCTTCACCGTCGGCATCGCGCTGCATAACGAGGGCCTGACCACGGTCGGCGAGATCGTGATGTTCGTCTCGTTCGCCACCATGCTGATCCAGAAGCTCGAGCAGGTGGTGAGCTTCATCAACAATGTGTTCATGGAGGCGCCGCGGTTGCAGGAATTCTTCGACGTGCTCGATGCGGTGCCGGCGGTGCGCGACCGGCCCGGCGCGATCGATCCCGGACGGTTGTCGGGCCTCGTCGAATTCAACGACGTCTCGTTCTCCTATGACGGCAAGCGGCCGGCGATCGAGGATCTCACCCTCACCGCATTGCCGGGCCAGACCATCGCGCTGGTCGGTTCGACCGGCGCCGGCAAGTCGACCGCGATCGCGCTGTTGCATCGCGCGTTCGATCCGCAATCCGGCATCATCAAGATCGACGGTATGGACATACGTGCGATGAAGCTGACGGCGCTGCGGCGAAACATCGGCGTGGTGTTTCAGGAAGCGCTGCTGTTCAACCGTTCGCTCGCTGAGAACCTCCGCGTCGGCAAGCCGGACGCGACCGATGAGGAACTGCGCACCGCCGCGGCCCGCGCCCAGGCGCTGGATTTCATCGAGCGCAGCGAGAAGAAGTTCGACACCCATGCCGGCGAACGCGGCCGCATGCTGTCCGGCGGCGAACGCCAGCGGCTGTCGATCGCGCGTGCGCTGCTGAAGGATCCGCCGATCCTGATCCTCGACGAAGCCACCAGCGCGCTCGACGCGGTCACGGAGGCCAAGGTCAACGCTGCTCTCGACGAAGTGATGAAGGGCCGTACCACATTCGTGATCGCGCACCGCCTCTCGACCATCCGTTACGCCACACGCATCCTGCTGTTCGACCAGGGACGGGTGATCGAAAGCGGAACTTTCGATGAACTGGTCGCAAAAGGCGGCCGTTTTGCCGATCTCGCGCGTGCCCAGTTCATGGTGCAGGAGCAGGCGCGCACCAGCATCGAGACGCCATAAATCGGGCTTTCCAATTGAGGCGGCTGCCGAAATTCAGCCGATTTCGTCCACGATATAATTGGCCGGCCTCTGTTCTCTACTGGCAAGCCGGTATAGGGTTTGCACCGCCGCAACGCGGCGCCGGACACGCTTGAAACCCGAACGTCAATCGCAAGACCTCCTCTTCCCAGAAGGCGGGTCTCAAAGGACCGGAACCGGACTCGTGCAATTTCCTCGCCCGCTGCGCCCGTCGTTGAAATGGATCCTTGCCGTCGCGATGCTCGCGATCGCAACGCCGCAGATGGCGCGCGCCGAGGCGCTGCTGGTGGTCGAGGCCGATACCGGCAAGGTGCTGCAAGCCGACAACGCGACGATGCCGTGGTATCCGGCTTCGCTCAGCAAGCTGATGACGGCCTATGTCACGCTGAAGGCGGTCAAGGACGGCCGGGTGTCGCTCGATACGCTGCTCACGGTGTCGCCGACCGCATCGTCGCAGTCGCCCTCGAAGATGGGCTTCCGGCCCGGCACCCAGGTCACCGTCGACAACGCGCTGAAGATGATGCTGGTGAAGTCGGCCAACGACATGGCCGTGGTGCTGGCCGAAGGCGTCGGCGGTTCGATCGACGGCTTTGCCGGCATGATGAACCAGACCGCGCAAAAGCTCGGCATGACGCAGACGAGCTACGTCAATCCGAACGGCCTGCCTGCCGACGGCCAGATCACCTCGGCGCGCGACATGGCGATCCTCGCCCGCGCCATCATCCGCGACCTGCCGGAATACGAGTATTTCGTCCACATCCCCTCGATCCGCTTCGGTCGCCGCGTCACCCAGAACTTCAACAAGCTGATCGGCCGCTATCCCGGCGCCGACGGCTTCAAGACCGGCTTCATCTGCGCCTCCGGCTACAATCTGGTGGCGTCGGCGACGCGCGACGGCAAGCGGCTGATCGCCGTGGTGCTCGGCGCCTCGTCGGGCCGCATGCGCGCGATCCGCGCCGCGCAATTGCTCGATCGCGGCTTCGCCGGCAACGGGCTGGCATGGCTGCGGCCCTCGCTCGGCACCGTCGACAATCTGGTGCCGATCGATGCCACCCCGCCGAACCTGCGCGAGGAGATGTGCGGCGCCAAGCACAAGCGCCCCGCCAGCGACGAGGACGGCGAGGACACCGTCGCCAATGCCGGAGGCGCCAGCACCAATGGCGACAATGGCGCGAGCTTCTTCGCCTCCGGCCTCCAGGCCGCGATGCCGACCAAGCCGGCCGACATGCTGGCGCAGCCGGCCGCGGCGTCCGAGCCGGTCGTGGTTTATACCGGGCCGACCAAGACCGGCGCCGCGTTGATCGCCGCGGTCGACGCCGACACCGAGAAGATGCAGCCGGCCAAGCGCGCCAAGGGCAAGCACACCCGCGCCGCAGGCAAGAAGCCCGACGCAGCTGACGACGCCAAGGCCGACGCCAAGAGCGCCTCCAAGCCGGCGGCCAAGCCGGTGCGTCACGCCAACGCCAAGCCGGATGCCGCAGCTGCGAAGCCGGCGGCGGACAAGCCGGCCGCTGCAAAGCCCGCCGGCAAGCCGGTGGCGGCAAAGCCGGCCGCGAAGCCGAAAGCCGCGGACAAGCCCAAAGCTGACGCCAAGCCCAAGGCTGACGCCAAGCCGGCCGGCTAGCAGAGCGTCCCCCTCCGATCTTCCCAATGCGTCGATAGCGCGCAGCGGCTTGCCATTGGCCGCGGCATCGCTCAATACTGCTTGAAATACCGCGGCCAAGAATAATGCAACCAAGGCGCGGAAAACCCGGAATCAATCCGGGACATCAGGCAAATTTGAGAGAGGGAAAGACCATTATGGAGCGGATCTGGCTCAAGCATTATCCGGCCGGCGTGCCTGCCGATATCGACGTCACGCAATATTCGTCGCTGGTCGAATTGCTCGAGGAGAGCTTCAGGAAGTTCGCCGATCGCAAGGCGTTCATCTGCATGGACAAGGCGATCACCTATCGCGAGCTCGACGAGATGTCGATCGCGCTCGGCGCCTATCTCCAGGGCAAGGGCCTGCAAAAGGGCGCGCGGGTCGCGCTGATGATGCCGAACGTGCTGCAATATCCGATCGCGACCGCAGCGGTGCTGCGCGCCGGCTTTGCCGTGGTCAACGTCAACCCGCTCTACACTCCGCGCGAGCTCGAGCACCAGCTCAAGGATTCCGGCGCGGAAGCCATCATCGTGCTGGAGAACTTCGCGACCACCGTGCAGAAGGTGCTGCCCAACACCGCCGTCAAGCACGTCATCGTCGGCAGCATGGGCGACCTGCTCGGCTTCAAGGGCGTGATCGTCAATCTGGTGGTGCGGCGGGTGAAGAAGATGGTGCCGGCCTGGTCGATCCCCGGTGCCGTCCCCTTCAACGACGCGCTGTCGGCCGGCCGCGGCCTGAAGATGAGCAAGCCAGCGCTGACGCTCGATGACGTCGCCTTCCTGCAATATACCGGCGGCACCACCGGCGTCTCCAAGGGCGCGACCCTGCTCCATCGCAACATCCTGGCCAATGTGCTGCAAAACGACGCCTGGTTGCAGCCGGCGCTGGTGAAGCCGCCGATCGTCGAGCAGATGGTCATCGTCTGCGCGCTGCCGCTCTATCACGTCTTCGCGCTCACCGCCTGCTATCTGCTCGGCATGCGGTGCGGCGGCACCAATCTGCTGATTCCGAATCCGCGCGACATGGCGGGCTTCGTCAAGGAGCTGTCGAAGTACCAGGTCAGCTTCTTCCCGGCGGTCAACACCCTCTACAATGGCCTGCTGAACACGCCCGGATTCGACAAGCTCGACTTCTCCAAGCTGAAGATCGCCAATGGCGGCGGCATGGCGACGCAACGGCCGGTCGCCGAGAAATGGCTGAAGGTCACCGGCATCTCCTTGTCGGAAGGCTATGGCCTGTCGGAGACGTCGCCGACCCTGACGTGCAATCCCGCCACGATCGAGGAGTTCTCCGGAACGATCGGCCTTCCCGTTCCGTCGACCTGGCTCTCGATCCGCGACGACGACGGCAACGAATTGCCGCTCGGCCAGGCCGGAGAGATCTGCGCCAAGGGCCCGCAGGTGATGGCAGGTTACTGGAACAGGCCGGACGAGACCGCGCGCGTGATGACCGCGGACGGCTATTTCCGCACCGGCGACATCGGCGTGATGGACGAGAAGGGCTACACCAAGATCGTCGATCGCAAGAAGGACATGATCCTGGTCTCCGGCTTCAACGTCTATCCGAACGAGATCGAGGAAGTGATCGCGAGCCACCCCGGCGTGCTCGAATGCGCCGTGATCGGCGTGCCCGATGCGAAGTCCGGCGAGGCGGTGAAGGCGTTCGTGGTCAAGAAGGACCCGAACGTCACCGCCGAGGACATCATCAAGTTCAGCGCCACCCAGCTCACCGGCTACAAGGTGCCGAAACAGATCGAGTTCAGGACCGACCTGCCGAAGACCAATGTCGGCAAGATCCTGCGCCGCGAGCTGCGCGACGAGAAGAAGGCCGCGGCCTGACGACATCACGAGCGGGCGTTGGATCGACATGACTGACGCCCGCATCGCGACGCCTGCCGACGTGCTCGCCTTTTGGCGCGAGGCTGGCCGCGATCGGTGGTACACGCGCGACGATGCCTTCGATGCGGAAATCCGCAACCGCTTCCTCGCCACCTGGCAGAAAGCGGCTACCGGCGAAATGTCGTCATGGGAGGCGAGCGACGACGGCGCGCTGGCGCTGACCATCGTGCTCGACCAATTTCCGAGAAACCTGTTTCGAGGCGATGCCAAGGCCTTTTCAAGCGATACGCTGGCCCGTGAGGTGGCAGGCCGCGCCATCGCGCGCGGCGTCGACGCGCGGACCGACCCAGGCTTGCGCGAATTCCTCTATCTGCCGTTCGAGCATTCGGAGGACCTCGACGACCAGCAACGCTGTGTGGCGCTGTTCCGGCAATATGACTGCCACCCCGACAACCTCAGATATGCCGAGGACCACGCCGACATCATCCGCCGGTTCGGCCGCTTCCCGCACCGTAACCGGGTGATGGGCCGCGAAACGACCGCGGAGGAACAGGCCTTTCTCGACGCCGGCGGGTTTTCCGGCTGATGACGGAACGGTGACCAGAGCCTTTACCGTTCCGATTGAATCGAAACGGGGCTCTAGAATCTTGTTTTGACGCGTTTTCTTCACGCGAACCGGTATCCACTTCGCTCGAAAACGCTCTGCTCTCCGGCATTGCCGTTCTTGCAGCAGGTCGTATTGTGCCGTCCAACCGCCGGGTCTAAGACAATTCAGCTTCACCGAGGGAGAATACCGATGACGATCAATGTTGGCGACAAGCTGCCGGAAACCAAGTTTCGCGTGATGACCGCCGAGGGTCCGCAGGTCAAAACCACCGACGATATTTTCAAGGGCAAGAAGGTCGCGCTGTTCGCGGTGCCCGGCGCCTACACCGGCACCTGCCACAAGATGCACCTGCCGAGCATCTTCCTCAACGCCTACGCCATGAAGAACAAGGGCGTCGACACCATCGCGATCGTCTCGGTCAACGACGCCTTCGTGATGAACGCCTGGAAGCGCGACACCGACCAACGCGACGAAGCCGTCTTCCTCGCCGATGGCAATGCCGACTTCGCCAAGGCGATCGGCATGGAGCTCGACGCCTCGGGCAACGGCCTCGGCATCCGCTCCCACCGCTACTCGATGCTGGTCGAAGACGGCGTGGTGAAGAAGCTCAACAAGGAGCCGGCTCCGGGCAAGGTCGAAGTCTCCGGCGGCGACACGCTGCTCGGCCAGCTCTGAGCCGACGCCCCAGGCACACTGCCGGCGCCCGGCTTGACCGGGCGACCTGGCACGACGCGGCCTCTCGTTTCGGCCATCACCGTCTCTGGAATACTGGATCGCCCGCCTTCGCGGGCGATGACAGTTTTGGGCATGGCGATCACCGCGACCGCGGAATTGTAGGATGGGTAGAGCGCAGCGAAACCCATCAACTTCGTGTCGGGCATGGAGATCGTGGGTTTCGCTTCGCTCTACCCACGCTACGCAGACGGTTCGCGGCGCGATAGCGCCCCCTACCCCTTCAGCTTCGCCATCGCCACGCCCTCGCGCGCGAGCTCGTCGGCGCGCTCGTTCTCGGCGTGGCCGGCGTGGCCCTTGATCCAGTGCCAGCGCACCTCATGCGGCTTCAACGCGGCGTCGAGGCGCTGCCACAGCTCGACATTCTTGACCGGCTTCTTGTCGGCGGTACGCCAGCCGTTGCGCTTCCAGCCATGGATCCAGCCGGTGATGCCCTGGCGGACATACTGGCTGTCGGTGGTGACGTCGACCACGCAGGGCTTCTTCAACGCCTCCAGCGCCGAGATTGCCGCCATCAGCTCCATGCGGTTGTTGGTGGTATGCGCCTCGCCGCCCTTCAATTCCTTCTCGACATCGCCGAATCTCAGGATCGCGCCCCAGCCGCCCGGTCCGGGATTTCCGGAGCAGGCACCATCGGTGAAGACAATCACATGCGGCTTGTCGCTCACGCCGCGCATCCCGCCGGCGTGATGCCGTAGTCGTTGATGGCGGCGACGCTCTGCTGGAAGCGCAGCTTGCGGACATATTCCAGCGGGTCCTTCGGCTGCACCAGCGCGCCCTCTGGCACGTTGAGGAAATCGACCAGCCGGGTCAGCAGGAAGCGCAGCGCGGCACCGCGCGCCAGCAGCGGCAATGCGGTTTCCTCTGCCGCCGACAGCGGCCGCTCGCGGCCATAGGCATTGAGCAGCGCACGCGCCTTGGTGACGTTGAAGGAATGATCCGGCTCGAAGCACCAGGCGTTGAGGCAGATCGCGACGTCATAAGCCAGGATGTCGTTGCAGGCGAACGGGAAGTCGATCAGGCCGGACAACTTGTCCCCGAGGAAGAAGACGTTGTCGGGAAACAGGTCGGCATGGATCACGCCGACCGGCAGATCGGTCGGCCACGCGGCCTCGAGATGATCGAGCTCGCGCGCGATGAAGTCGTGCAAGCCGAGTTGCACGCTGTCGGCCCGCGCGGCGGCGAGATCGAACAGCGGCCGCCAACCGGAGACCGACAGCGGGTTCTTGCGCACCAGCGGAAAGTCGCGGCCGGCGAGATGCATCCTGGCCAGCGCATCGCCGACGCCAGCGCAATGCGCCACGTTCGGCCGCCGCGGCCAGACGCCTTCGAGGAAGTTGATGATCGCCGCGGGTCGGCCGGCGAGCCGGCTGGTGACCTCGCCCTTGCGGTTGCGCGCCGGCTGCGGGCACGACACGCCGCGCGCGGCGAGATGCGCCATCAGCGACAGGAAATACGGCAGGTCGTCCTCCGCCACGCGCTTCTCATAGAGCGTGAGGATGTAGGCGCCCTGGCTGGTGTGCAGCAGGAAGTTCGAATTCTCGACACCCTCGGCGATGCCCTTGTAGGAGAGCAGTTCGCCGATGTCGTAGCTCTTGAGGAATTCCGCGAGGTCTTCGGCGGCAACGTCGGTGTAGACCGCCATATGGTCTATTCCGCCGCGGCAGCGTCGGGCCGCAGCGAACGCGGCAGCGGGAAGAACTCGTTCTCTTCCGCGGCCGAGACCGTCTCCACATGCAGTTCGTAACGCTCAGCGAAAGCGCCCATGATCTCCTCGACGATCACCTCCGGCGCCGATGCGCCCGCGGTGATGCCGAGGCTCTTGATGCCTTCGAAGCGCGCCCAGTCGATGTCGCTGGCCCGTTGGGCAAGGATCGCGATCGGGCAGCCCTCGCGCTCGGCGACCTCACGCAGTCGCTGCGAGTTCGACGAGTTCGGCGCGCCGACCACGATCAGCGCATCGACCACCGGCGCCACCTTCTTCACCGCAAGCTGGCGGTTGGTGGTGGCGTAGCAGATGTCTTCCTTGTGCGGACCGTTGACGTTCGGGAAGCGCTGCTTGAGCAGCGCCACGATCTCGGCGGTGTCGTCGATCGACAGCGTGGTCTGGGTCACGAAGGCGAGGTTGTTGGGATCCTTCGGCATGAAGGTCTTGGCGTCCTCGGCGGTCTCGATCAGGGTCACGGCGCCCTCGGGCAGCTGGCCCAGGGTGCCGACCACCTCCGGGTGGTGGGAATGCCCGATCAGCAGGATCTCGCGGCCGCGCTTGAAATGGATCGCCGCCTCGCGGTGGACCTTGGTCACCAGCGGACAGGTCGCGTCCAGCGAGAAGAAATTGCGCGATTTGGCCTCGGCGGGAACCGATTTCGGAACGCCATGGGCCGAAAACACCACCGGCGCGTTGGTTTCATCGGGGATTTCGGACAATTCCTCGACAAAGATGGCACCCTTGGTCTTCAGGCTGTCCACCACGTACTTGTTATGGACGATTTCGTGCCGGACATAGACCGGGGCGCCATAAATCGTGAGGGCACGTTCGACCGTGTCGATGGCGCGGACCACCCCGGCGCAGAAGCCGCGGGGGGAACAAAGCACGATTCTGAGATCGGGTTTTTTCGCTGACATCAGGCTGTCTCGGGGCAAATTTCGGGACCGAATCACCCCTCGCCGGCGGGCGGGGAACGGCCAGTTAAGGTAAGGACTTGGGGCTGCTTTCGGGCGCTGTCAAGGCGATTTTGCTGGCCCATTGCGCCATTCCCCCCGGAGGGCTTATATAGGCGGCATAATTCCCGTCATCGCCGATGACTACCAGCTTCGCCTCGACAGAGGTGGGCGAAGCACAAAGGAGATTTGCCATGAGCAACGCACCGCTGATGCCGAAGGCGACTGCCGTGTGGTTGGTCGATAATACCGCCCTGACCTTCGATCAGGTGGCCGATTTTACCAAAATGCACCCCCTGGAAGTCCGCGCCATCGCCGACGGCGACGCCGCCCAGGGCATCAAGGGCATGGACCCCATTTCCAACGGCCAGTTGACCCGCGAGGAGATCGAGCGCGGCGAGCGCGACCAGAATTACCGCCTCAGGCTCCAGGAGAGCAAGGTGGTGCTGCCGTCGGCCGCCAAGAAGAAGGGCCCGCGCTACACCCCGGTGTCGCGCCGCCATGAGCGGCCCAGCGCGATCCTCTGGCTGGTGCGCAACCATCCCGAGCTGAAGGACGCCCAGATCATGCGTCTGGTCGGCACCACCAAGACCACGATCGCGAGCGTGCGCGACCGCACCCACTGGAACGCCTCGACGCTGACCCCGATGGACCCCGTCACGCTCGGCCTGTGCTCACAGATCGAGCTCGATTTCGAGGTGCAGCGCGCTGCCAAGGAGAAGCCGACCACGACCGTCTATGGCGGCGCCACCCTGCTGCCGGCCTCCGAGACCACGCGCAAGGACGAGTTCGACGACCAGCCGGCCGAGAAGCACGACGACCTCAACGTCGATGCCGTGTTCGCCAAGCTGAAGACGATCGGCGGCAAGAAGGCCGACGACGAGGAAGAGTGAGCACCGACCGCGCATCGCGTAGAATGCAATGCCAAACGCGGCGGGACCACCCGCCGCGTTTTTGTTTGCAGCACGCGGTGCTTGCGGCCTTCGCTCAGCCGAACGAGAAGCGCCGGTGCGCGAAGTCGAGCAGCGGACGCTCGAAGTAGCGGTAGCTCAGGGCGCACAACCCGAACGTCAGGACAAATGCGCCGAACGTCAACGAAATGCCGGCGAGGCTCTCGATCGTTCTTGGTTCATGCAGCACGGCGAACAGCAGATACACGATGACGTGGTGGGTGAGGTACGCCGCGTAGGAGGTTCTGGCGAAGAAGGTCGCGACCGAACTGCGCAGGATCGCGAGTTTTGGCGAGCCACGGTTTTCCAGAACGACAAATAACAGCGCACCGAAGAAGATCTCGACCTGGGTGTGCGAGAACGCCACCGACCAGCGCTTCCAGCCGAACAGCCATAGCAATGGAAGCGACAGGCTCGACCATTTGAGGATCGCGGCGACGCGTCGGGAGACCTCGGCATCGGGCTTGCGATAGAGCCGCCACCAGGCGATCAGCGCGCCGATCGCGAGCGAATCGATCCTGAATTGCGGCAGCACGTACCAGCCATAGGCGTCCGGCAGCGCGCTGTCGATCAGGCGCCCGATCGGGCAGATCAGGATCGGCACCAGCAGGATCGCGAACAGTCGCTCCGGCGGCACGTTGCGGACCAGCAACGGAAACAGCAGATAGAACTGCTCCTCGATCGCAAGCGACCAGGTCACGGCCAGAAAGTAGGCGCCATCGGTCTGCGCCTTGGCCATGCCGAAATTCTGCAAGCCGAACAGATACAGCCAGCCGGGCACGCCCCTGGTGTCGAACAGGTCGGGGCTGAGCGAGAACGTCCAGCCGATCAGCGCGGCCGCGCACATCAGATAGTAGAGCGGCCAGATGCGAAACGCGCGCCTGCCGTAGAACGCCGAGTAATATCGCTCGGCCGTGCGATGCCGCAGCAGGATGTCGGTGATCAGATAGCCGGACAGAATGAAGAACAGGTCGACGCCGAAACGCCCGACATGCAGCAATTTCCACGGCCAGCCGTCGGGACCATCAGGCGTTCCGAAATAGTGCCAGATGACTACGATCAGGACCGCGATCGCGCGCAAACCGTCGAGCTCGCCGATCCTGTCACGCTGCACCGCGAGCTCGCCTTCCTTAGGAGATCCGCGCCGTAGCCGCGGCGCCTAGTGCCGGTCCGGATTGTTCATCATGTATTCGCCGAGATCGCGCTGCCGCCGATCGGTACGGGCTTCGGCGTTCTGGCGCTGGACGTCGCGATCCTTGCGGCAGGCGACATATTCGGGCGAGCCGACCGCCACCTTGCCATTCGCCTGGCAGTACTGATCGTCGTCGCCCATGCTCTCCGCGATCGGCGATCGCCCGCGCTCGAGGCAGCCTGCCAGCAGCGGCAGGGCGAGCAGCAATGCGAGGGGCGCGCGTGCGGAAATGGATCGCATCTGTGGGTCCGTAGCTCGTGGCGTCATGGCGTTGGACGCCGGGATGACCCGGCAATCCATCAAAATCAAGGCCATTTTGCTTCCGGATGCGTTTCGATGACGCACGTTCCGATTGTGCGGTTCGCGCCCTCATCGATCATCTCGCCCGAGGGCACCCCTCTCCCCACCCTC
>NZ_DDOP01000040.1:0-7214 GCF_002341725.1 Bradyrhizobium sp. UBA2491 | reverse complement strand
GCCGCGATCAGCGAATCGTCGACGTCGCGCGGATGACTGGTGGAATAGCGCAGCCGTGTGACGCCCGGAATCTCCGCGAGCCGCTGCAACAATCTGCCGAGCGACCAGACGCGGCCGTCGGGGCCTTCGCCGTGATAGGCGTTGACGTTCTGTCCGATCAGCGTGAACTCGCGCACGCCGTTGTCGGCGAGCTGCATGACGTCGTCGATGATCCTGGCGACCGGACGCGACACCTCGGCACCGCGCGTATAGGGCACCACGCAGAAGGTGCAGAACTTGTCGCAACCTTCCTGCACCGTGACGAAGGCGGAGATGCCGCGGGCGCGGATCGCATCCGGCTTCGGCTGCGGCAGGAAGCCGAACTTGTCCTCGACCGGGAATTCGGTTTCGAGCGCGCGGCCGGTTTCCTTGGCGCGCTTCAGCAGCTCGGGCAGATGATGATAGCTCTGCGGCCCGACCACGATGTCGACGGTCGGGGCGCGGTTGATGATCTCGGCGCCTTCGGCCTGCGCAACGCAGCCGGCGACTGCGATCTTCATCTCGCGGCCCGCCCGCGCAGCCTCGTCCTTGGCGACGCGGAGCCGCCCGAGTTCGGAATAGACCTTCTCCGATGCCTTCTCGCGGATGTGACAGGTGTTGAGGATCACGAGATCGGCGTCTTCGGCGCTCGCGGTCTCGACAAAGCCCTCGCCGGCCAGCGTGTCCACCATGCGTTGCGCATCGTAGACATTCATCTGGCAGCCATAGGACTTGATGTGCAGCTTGCGCGGCGTCGTCATGGAACCCTGAGAGCGAAAAATGCAAACGGCGCCATCCGGGCGCCGGGGCTCAAATATAGCCTAAACCGGCGAAAATCCAGCGATCGAGCCGTGTTTTTGGCTCAGCCGGGCGATCAAATCGGGCAATTGGCGCATATCGGCGAATGTCTCGGCCGCGCCGGCCCCGCGCAACGTCGCCTCGTGTTCCCCCGTGCAATGGCTGCCGCCGTAGAAACCGAGCACGGTCATGCCGGCCGCGCGGGCGCCGGTGACGCCGGCCACGCTGTCCTCGATCACGACGCAGCGCTCAGCTTTGGCGCCCATCCGGGCGGCCGCGAACAGGAACAGATCCGGTGCCGGCTTGCCGCGCTTGACCTGGGTGGCAGAGAAAATATGCGGCGCGAGCTGGTCGTAGAGTCCGGCGCAGGTCAGTCCGTGATGGATCTTCTCCGGCGTGCCGCTGGAAGCCACGCATTTCGGCAAGCCGAGCGCGGCGATGGCATCGCCGACATGCGCGATCGCGCTGAGGTCGTTGGCATAGAAGCTCAGCGTCGCGTGCTTGACCTCGGCCTCGAAGCCGTCGGGCAGTGCGCGGCCGATCTCGCTCTCGACGATCCGCCGCGCCTCGCGGTCGGATACGCCGAGGAAACGCTTCAGCACGCCGTCCGGCGTGATCGGAAAGCCGTGCCGCGTCAGCGTTTCCGCATGCGCGCGACAGGAGATCACCTCGCTGTCGACCAGCACGCCGTCGCAATCGAAGATGACGAGATCAAAGCCCATGGTTCGGTGATGCGTTCCTTTGCGCGCGAAGCTGATTGCGCCGCGTGCGCGCGTCTACGATTTGCCGTCTTCGTCGAGCGGGACGCAATACAGCTCGAGACGGTGATCGACCAGCTTGTAGCCGAGCTTGCGCGCGATCTCGGCCTGCAACTTCTCGATCTCCTCGGAGGTGAACTCGATCACCTTGCCGTCGCGCAGGTTGATCAGATGGTCGTGATGGCTCTCCGGCATCTGCTCGTAGCGCGCGCGGCCTTCGCGGAAATCGTGACGCTCGATGATCCCCGCATCCTCGAACAGCTTGACGGTGCGATAGACCGTCGAGATCGAGATCTTGTCGTCGACCGCCACGCAGCGGCGGTAGAGCTCCTCGACGTCGGGATGATCCATGGCTTCCGCCAGCACCCGCGCGATCACGCGGCGCTGTTCGGTCATGCGCATGCCGGTCGCGGCGCAGCGCGCCTCGATGCCGGTATTCTTCTGCGCAGGCGGGATTTTCACCGTCGTCATGGGTCCTTGCCGAGTCCTTGGCTTCGGGTGGCGGAGCAGGGCGCTGTTCTGCCACCGCGCCGATGTTACGACAAGTCGCGCCGCATCAGAAGCGCGTTCAAATGTTCCCCACCGGGCTGCTTGTAGTAGCGCTCGCGGCGGCCGATCACGCCGAATCCGGCCCTTTCATAGAGCCGTCGCGCCGGCTGATTATTCTCTTCCACCTCGAGGAAGATGGTGCGGATGCCGCGGCCGGCCAGATGGCCGAGATGGGTCAGCAGCAGGTCGCGCGACAGGCCGCGTCCGCGCTGATTGGAATCGATCGCAATCGAGAGGATTTCCGCCTCGTCCGCGGCCATCCGCGACACCGCGAAGCCGATCACCCTGCGGCCCTGGCGCAGCCGGTGCACCAGCGTGTTGCGCTCGGTCAGCATCGTCTCGAATTCGCCTTCGCCCCAGCCACGATGGAACGAGGCGCCGTGCAGTTGCGCGAGCCGCGCCGCGTCGCGCAACGATGCGGGCTCGACTGCGGACGGTCCGCCGCCCCACCATCGTGACAACCAGCCGATCATGTCGATGGCGGCGCGCTGATTTCGAGCCGGTCCTTTGGCGGCTTCGCATCGGGTGCGCGCAGATAGAACGGCCGCGGCGGCGCGGTGTCGGGATCGATCGCCGCACCGACCCAGGCGACCCAGGCGATGTCGGGCGCCGGTTGTCGATCGACCTTCACCGGCGGCGTCGCGTCGGCGGGCCAGCGTTCGGCGAGAATATTCGCGGCGTTGCCGACCAGGTGCAGCGCGCCGAATTGCACGGCCTCGAGCGCTTCCGCGATCGGGGCCACCTTCGGCTTGAGCATCGGGCCGCCGTCGCCGCCCACCAATTGGAAATAGACGTGATCATGCCGCGCATCGATCGCCGACAGGATCGGATGCGCGCCATTCTCCGCGACCAGCGGCGCGGCATAGGCGGCGAGCGTCGACAGCCCGACGATCGGCTTCGCGGCTGCCAGCGCGATGCCGCGCGCTGCCGACAGGCCGACGCGCAATCCCGTGAAACTGCCGGGGCCGGTGGTGACCGCGATGCGGTCGAGCGCGGTGAAGCCGATGCCGCTTGCCTTCATCACGCGCCCGATCAGCGGCATCAGGGCTTCGGCATGACCGCGCTGCATGGTCTGCGATTCGATCGCAAGCGTGTTGCCGGTGTCGGTGTCGAGCACCGCCGCGGAGCTGGCGTCGAGCGCGGTATCGATGGCGAGAATGATCATGAAGGGGCGAATGGCGAGTGGCGAATAGCGAATGGACGATCAGGGCGGATCCCTATTCGCCATTCGCCAATCACTATTCGCCTCTCCATCACATCGGCCGCACTTCCTGCACGTCGGGCACGAAGTGCCGGAGCAGGTTCTGGATGCCGTGCTGCAAGGTCGCGGTCGATGACGGGCAACCGGCGCAGGAGCCCTTCATGTTGAGATAGACGATGCCGTCCTTGAAGCCGCGGAAGGTGATGTCGCCGCCGTCATTGGCAACCGCCGGCCGCACCCGGGTCTCGATCAGGTCCTTGATCTGCTCGACCGTCTCGGCATCGGCCTCGTCGAAGAACTCGTCTTCCTCGTCGCGCGCGTCGTCGCTGCCAGCGGTGCCGTCGGCGAGCAGCGGCGCGCCGGACATGTAGTGCTCCATGATGGCGCCGAGGATCGCGGGCTTGAGGTGCTGCCAGTCGCCATCCGCTTTGGTCACGGTGACGAAATCGGCGCCATAGAACACGCCGGTGACGCCGGGCACGGCGAACAGCCGTTCGGCCAGCGGCGAGCGGGCGGCGGATTCGGCGGACGAGAATTCCATGGTCCCGCTGTCGAGCACCGCGCGGCCCGGGATGAATTTCAGGGTGGCGGGATTGGGGGTAGCTTCGGTCTGAATGAACATTTGCTGTCTCCGGCGTCGCCGGTTCAAGGCCGGCGCGTTGGGTTCCCCTACCAAATGGCAACTAAAAAGCCGCCGATCAAGCCGCAAAACCGCGGTTCCAGGTCCCTTATGGCCGATTCTGAATAGCTGGAGGAGGGCTGGCCTCGCATCCTCGTCATGCCCGGCCTTGTGCCGGGCATCCACGTCTTTGCTGCCGCCTGCGCGAAAGAACGTGGATGGCCGGGACAAGCCCGGCCATGACGACGGTTGTGAATATTCCTCTAGGACAGCGCGTCGATCTCGGCGTCGGTCAGGCCGCCTGGCACGATGGTCACCGGAATCGGGAACGCGCCCATGGTCTTGGCCATGGTGGTGATGATCGGCCCGGGGCCCTCGGCGCCCGGATTGGCCGCCAGCACCAGCATCGCGATGTCGACGTCCTTGTCGATCACGTCGAGGATCTGCTCGGTCGGGTCGCCCTCGCGAATCACCCGCTCCGGGGTGATCGCGGCGATCCCGTTGGCGCGGCCGGCGGCGCGGTCGAGCGCCTCATTGGCGGCCTCCTCGGCCTCGGCGCGCATGATGTCGGCGACCCCGAGCCATTGCTGGTTCTGGTCCTCGGTCTCGATCACCCGCAGCATCAGGACGCCGCCGCCGACCCGGATCGCCCATCGGCTGGCGTAATAGACCGCGCGGTCCCATTCCGCGGTGTCATCGACGATGACAAGGCATTTGGGCTTGTGGCCCGTCTCATAGCTGCGTCGCTGGGTGGTCATGCATGTCCCGGTGCTGGCCAAACCAACCCATGCTGCCACACTCCCTCGCCGTTTGGGAGAGGGAGCGCGCAGTTCCTGGCTTGCGCGTCAGCGCGGCCGGATGAAGCCGACGATGTCCTTGGTGGTGCGCATGGTCTCGTCGGCGATGATCCGTGCGCGGTTGGCGCCGTCGGCCAGGATCGCATCGACATGGCCGGGATCGGCAACCAGCCGCTTCATCTCGCCGGCGATCGGCGCCAGCTTCGCGACGCAGAGCTCGACCAGCGCGTTCTTGAAGGTGGAGAACTGGCCGCCGCCGAACTGGTTGAGCACGTCCTGCTTGGTGACGTCTGCGAGCGCGGCATAGATGCCGACCAGGTTGTCGGCCTCGGGGCGCGGCTCCAGGCCCTTTTCCTCGGACGGCAGCGGCTCCGGATCGGTCTTGGCCCGGCGAATCTTCTGCGCGATGGTCTCGGCGTCGTCGGTGAGGTTGATGCGCGAATTGTCCGACGCGTCCGACTTCGACATCTTCTTGGTGCCGTCGCGCAGGCTCATCACCCGGGTCGCCGGTCCCGTGATGAACGGCTCCGGCATCGGAAAATACAGCCCTTCATTGAAGCCCTGGCCGCGGATCGAATCGCCGAAATCGTTGTTGAACTTCTGCGCGATGTCGCGGGACAGTTCGAGATGCTGCTTCTGGTCCTCGCCGACCGGCACATGGGTGGCACGATACAGCAGGATGTCGGCGGCCATCAGCACCGGATAGTCGTAGAGACCGACCGAGGCGTTCTCGCGGTCCTTGCCGGCCTTCTCCTTGAACTGGGTCATCCGGCTGAGCCAGCCGACCCGGGCGACGCAGTTGAAGATCCAGGTCAGCTCGGCATGGCCGGCGACCTGGCTCTGGTTGAACACGATGTGCTTCTTCGGATCGATGCCGGCGGCGATGAAGGCCGCGGTCACCTCGCGGGTGTTGCGCGCGAGCTCGGCCGGGCCGCCCCAGACGTCGACGCCCTGCGTGATCGCGTGCATGTCGACGACGCAATAGATGCAGTTATGGGTCTGCTGCATCTTCACGAAGTTGACGATGGCGCCGAGGTAATTGCCGAGGTGCAGATTGCCCGTCGGCTGGACGCCTGAGAAAACCCGTTCAACGAACGCCATGGTCTCGATTCCCGGAAAAGATCGCTTTTGCGGGGTCGTTTGCCACTTAAGCTCCGCGCGCGCAAGTCAGGCGGCGCGCCTTTGCCTGACGGCGTTAACCGCCTCGCGCCACCCGGTGACGCCGAAAAGCTGTAGGAACAGGCCGTAAGCCGCAATCCCAGCCGCGATCAGGACGAGCAGCGAGACCGCATGCGCCAGACCGTGGCTGCCCGCGGCCGGTAGCGCACCCTCTGCGAGCCACAGCAAGGCGCCCATCGCGAGCGCTGCCGCCAGGGTACGCGGTAGCCGGCGCCGGGCCGCGGCATCGATCGAGAAGCCGAACGTCGCGGCGCCCTTACGGATCAGCGCCAGCGCATTGCTCCAGGCGCCGAGTGCGATCCCGGCGGCAATTCCGCTCGCGCCGAACAGATGGCCGAACAGGAAGCCGGCCGCGATCGTCACCACGATGGCCTTCAGCGTCGCCAACAACGGTGTCAGTGTATCCTCGCGCGCGTAGAACGCCGGCGACAGCGCCTTCACCAGCACATGCGCCGGCAGCGCGAGCGTCAGCCAGATCAGGGCCTGCGCGGTTGCGGCGGTATCCTCCGCGGTGAACGCGCCGTGCTCGAACAGCATCCGCACGATCGGTCCGCTCAGCACCATCAGCCCGAGCGTCGCCGGCAGCGCCAGTCCGACCGCGAGCTCGAGGCCGCGCGATTCCGCATGCGCGATCGCGGCGTGCTCGCCGCCGCGCACGGCACGGGTCATCTCCGGGATCAGCACCGTGCCCATGGCGACGCCGACGATGCCGAGCGGCAGTTCGAGCAGGCGGTTGGCGAAATAGAGCCAGGACACCGCCGACGGCGAAGTGGAGGCGATCACGGCGCCGGCAACCATCAGCCATTGCGGCGCGCTGCTTGCGACCATGCCGGGCACCGCGCGACCGAGAAAGCCGCGCATCTGCGGATCGAACGAGACGCGTAGCGGCGCGGCGAGCTTCGCCCCGCGCAGCGCCAGCATCGACAGTTGCAGGAATCCGGCGACGCCGATGGTGGCCGCCATGACAAGCGCGGCCTGTACCGGGTCCTGCTGCCGCGCCAGCAGCACGGCCATCACCGCTATCAGCGCGATGTTGAACAGCAGCGGCGAGAACGCCGTCAGGGCAAAGCGCCCCTGCGCATTGAGCAGCGCCATCATCACGGTGACCGGGCCGGCGAAGGCGAGATAGGGCAGCATCAGCCTTGCGTCGTCGACGGCGAATTGCAGCGTGTCGCGGCCGACAAAGCCGGGCGCGATCGCCGCGATCACCAGCGGCATCAGCACGCCGATCACCAGCGCGGCCGCGTGCTCGGCACCGTCAGCGCCGCCGTGATCGCGGCCGCGCTGGTGATCGG